>NZ_JBSHBL010000004.1:73782-276563 GCF_053611985.1 Streptomyces sp. NPDC054770 | reverse complement strand
GACAAGCTGATCGTCGACGTCGAGACCAAGCAGGCGATGCGGCCGCGTGACGCCATGGCGTCGGCCGGCAAGACCCTGGTCGAGCTGTTCGGTCTCGCCCGCGAGCTGAACATCGACGCCGAGGGCATCGACATGGGCCCGTCCCCGACGGACGCCGCCCTCGCCGCCGACCTCGCGCTGCCGATCGAGGAGCTGGAGCTCACCGTCCGCTCCTACAACTGCCTCAAGCGTGAGGGCATCCACTCCGTGGGTGAGCTGGTCGCGCGCTCCGAGGCGGACCTCCTGGACATCCGCAACTTCGGTGCGAAGTCCATCGACGAGGTCAAGGCGAAGCTGGCCGGCATGGGCCTGGCCCTGAAGGACAGCCCGCCCGGATTCGACCCGACGGCTGCGGCTGACGCCTTCGGCGCTGATGACGACGCTGACGCCGGTTTCGTGGAGACTGAGCAGTACTGATTCGGCTGCCGGTCAGTTGTGGCTGGTCGCGCCCACGCGGCGGAGCCGCAAATGCAATGCAGCCCCGCGCCCCTTACGGGGCGCGGACCCTCCGGAGTTGAAAAGAACCCCGGATCTCCGACGGGCAACCGCCCGCTCGGATACTGACCCCGGTACCTGATACGGCCGGGGCAGAGACACAGGAGTAGAACCATGCCGAAGCCCACCAAGGGTGCCCGTCTGGGCGGCAGTGCCGCGCACGAGAAGCTGCTTCTCGCGAACCTCGCGAAGTCGCTCTTCGAGCACGGCCGCATCACCACCACCGAGGCGAAGGCCCGCCGCCTGCGCCCGTACGCCGAGCGTCTGGTCACCAAGGCGAAGAAGGGCGACCTTCACAACCGCCGTCAGGTGCTCCAGGTCATCACGGACAAGAGCATTGTGCACACGCTCTTCACCGAGATCGGCCCGCGGTACGAGAACCGTCCGGGTGGCTACACCCGGATCACCAAGATCGGTAACCGTCGTGGCGACAACGCGCCCATGGCTGTCATCGAGCTGGTGGAGGCGCTGACGGTTGCCCAGCAGGCGACCGGTGAGGCCGAGGCCGCGACGAAGCGTGCGGTCAAGGAGGCCGAGGAGACCAAGGTCGAGGAGACCAAGGCCGACGAGGCTCCGGCCGACGAGGCTGCCGAGGAGTCCAAGGAGGCGTAAGCCGTCCTTTGGCTGCCGGTCCGTCGTGGTCGCGCAGTTCCCCGCGCCCCTTCGGGGGCGCGTCAGTGGGCCCGTTCCTTTCCAGGGACGGGCCCGCTTTCTTGCCCTGAGAGGATTCTCCTGTGAGTGACGAAGTTCAGTCCGGCCGCGTCCGCGTCCGTCTCGACCTGTCCTACGACGGCACCCACTTCCACGGCTGGGCCAAGCAGGCCGGTGGGAAGCGGACCGTGCAGGGGGAGGTCGAGGACGCGCTGCGGGTCGTCACGCGGTCGCAGGACACGGTGTACGAGCTGACCGTGGCCGGGCGGACGGATGCCGGGGTGCACGCGCGGGGACAGGTGGCGCATGTCGATCTGCCGGCCGGGGTGTGGGAGGAGCAGCGGGAGAAGCTGCTGAAGCGGCTCGCCGGGCGGCTGCCGAAGGACGTGCGGGTGTGGTCGGTCGGCGAGGCGCCGGCGGGGTTCGACGCGCGGTTCGCGGCGCTGTGGCGGCGGTACGTGTACCGGGTCGGGGACCGGCCGGGAGGCGTGGACCCGCTGCTGCGCAACCATGTGCTGTGGCACGACTGGGAGCTGGACGTCGATGTCATGCACGCCGCTGCCAAGTCGCTCGTCGGGGAGCACGACTTCGCCGCCTACGCGAAGAAGCGCGAGGGCGCGACGACGATCCGGGAGATCCTCGGCTTCGGGGTGAGCCGGCGCGCCGACGGGGTCGTCGAGATCGAGGTCCGGGCCGACGCCTTCTGC
The DNA here is from genome assembly GCF_053611985.1 of Streptomyces sp. NPDC054770. Lineage (NCBI taxonomy): Bacteria > Bacillati > Actinomycetota > Actinomycetes > Kitasatosporales > Streptomycetaceae > Streptomyces > Streptomyces sp. NPDC054770. The sequence continues at coordinate 274,671 of NZ_JBSHBL010000004.1, read as the reverse complement.
CACAACCAGGTGCGGTCGATGGTCGGCGCGCTGCTGTTCGTGGGGGACGGGCACCGGGGCGTGGAGTGGCCGCGGAAGGTGCTGGACGTCGGGGTGCGGGACAGCGCCGTACACGTCGTACGGCCGCACGGGCTGACCCTGGAGGAGGTCGCGTACCCGGCGGCCGACCAGCTGCTGGAACGGCAGCGGCAGGCTCGCCGGGTACGGGTGCGGACGGCCTGAGGGTCAGCCGGCCAGGGCCTTCTTGACGGTCGGCTTGAGGAAGGGCGCCAGTGACTTGGCGTAGCTGCCGGTCATGTGGCTGTTGTCGAAGTAGACGATCTGGTCGGCGATCACCGTCGGGCAGACGTTGTCCGCGCAGAACGCGGGCAGCGAGTCGACGACCGTGGCCCCGTGGCGTTCCGCCACCTTCTGCTCGATGACGCGGAAGTCGGGGTATTCCACGGCCGTCTTCTCGTCGGGGCTGCAGGCGGTGACGTCGTGGATGTGGGTGGCGAGGCAGTCCGGGACGTTCCGGCCGGGCTGCGGGGTGTCGGTGATGTAGACGAGCCTGGCGCCGGAGGCCTCGAACTTCTTGAACGCCTTCTCGGCGCCGGACTCGGTCACCTCGCGCCGGATGCGGCTGGTGACCACGATGACGTCCGGCTCGAGGTCCCCGATGCTCTTGAACGCCGACTCCCGCCAGCTGTCGCACTCGGAGTACTCGCGGTTCAGCTCGGGGTTCTTGATGGCGTAGACCTCGGGGGAGCAGCCGCCCTTCGCCATGGTCACCACCTTGACGTGCAGGGACTGCCCGAGCTCGTTGAAGGCGTCGCCCCACTGCCAGGCGTGCGAGTCGCCGATGACGACGAGCGTGTGCTTCCCCGTCTTGTCGCCGATGACGCAGTTGTCGCGCATGACGAACTTCTCGACGTCGGTGTTGTCGATGCAGCCGTAGTGGGTCGTGTCCTTGGGCGCGGTCGCCAGCGCGTTCAGCGCGGTCGCCGACAGTTCGCCCTGGGTCGCGGCCTTCCGCACCGACGCCTCGCCGGCGTACCCGGTGGCGCCCCCGCTCACGGCGGCGGCCGAGGTGGCGAGGTTGAGCGGGATGAACAGGGCGCACGCCGTGGCGGCGGCGGCACTCGCGGTGGCCGTGCCGCCGGCGAAGATGCCCTTCCAGGGGGTCGCCACCAGCTGCGGGTTGTTCCGGAACCTGGCCTCGACGACGTAGTACATGAGGACGGCCAGGATGAAGGAGAGCGACAGTACCCGGAAGCGGTCCGAGTAGGTGATGTCCCGTCCCACGACGTCGGGCCACAGGACCAGGATCGGCCAGTGCCAGAGGTACCAGCCGTAGCTCACGTTGCCGACGTAGTTGGTCACCGGGTTGTGCAGGATCGTTTCCACGCCGAAGCGGGGGTTGGCACAGCCGCCGGCGATGATCACGCAGGCGCCCAGCACGGGGCCGGCCACCGCGTAGCCCGGCAGCGGGGTCTCCTTGGTGATGACGAGCGCCGTGCCGATGGTGGTCGCCAGGCCCAGCCAGGAGATCACGGCCGCCAGCCCCTGGTTCATGCGGGAGAGCAACGGCGCGCCGAGGGCCAGCAGGATGCCGGAGGCGAGCTCCCAGATACGGGTCTGGGTGCCGAAGTAGGCGAGGGGCTGGTTCTCGGCGGTCTGCCTGACCGACAGGTACAGCGACCCGCCGATCGCGGCGATCAGGAACACCGCGACCAGGGCGCGGTTGCCGAGAATCCTGCGGGACAGCCAGGCCGTGACGACGAGGACGATCGGGGCGGCCACATAGAACTGCTCCTCGATGCCCAGCGACCAGAAGTGCTGGTACGGGGACTGGGTCCCGTCGTTCGCGAAGTAGTCCGTGCCGGTCTCGACGAGGCGCCAGTTCATGAAGCTGAGCGCCGCGCTGAGACCGTCCTTCATGGTCTCGCGGAACCTGAGCGGGCTGGCGTAGAGCCAGGCCACGGCCGCCGTGGTGATCACGACGACGGCCATGCCCGGGGCGAGCCGCCGCATCCGGCGCGCCCAGAACTTGCTCAGCGACACCTTGCCGGTCCTGTCGATCTCGGCGAGGAGCTGGCTGCCGATGAGGAAGCCACTCAGCACGAAGCTGACGTCCACGCCGCCGTGGATGTCGATCAGGCCGACGTGCATCGTGACCACCATCATGATGGCGACGGCACGCAGGCCCTGGATGTCCGGCCGGTACTTGCGCAGGCGTTCTGTCTGCTCGGCCGGGGAGCGATGGCGGGTCAACGGTTCTCCAGTAACTGTGTCCGGTCGGACCGGCGGTCAGTGGGCCGTCAGGCAGGCGGCAGCCGTACCGCTGACGCGCACCCCTTGGCTGGGAATGCGGATGCCGCACGACAACCGCAGCTGGGCGGGCAGCTCGTTCTCGGCGCCGACGTGCGCGTGGCAGCCCACCACGACCTCGCGGAGGAACGATTCACTGCCGATCGAAGAGTCGTGGTCGACCACGGACTCGTGGATTCTGGCGCCCTCGGCCACGGTGACGTGCGCGCCGACGATGGAGCGCTCGACGACCACGCGCGGGCCGAGGACCGCGTACGGGCCGACCGTCGAGCCGCCCGTGACGAGGGCGCTCGGGTGCACGGTGGCCGTGGGATGGATCAGCGCCTCGGCCGGCGGTCCCACCAGCGGCGAGGCCGCCCTCCCGGTGACCAGGTCGGCCGACCCCTGGACGAAGGCCAGCGGGGTGCCGAGATCGCGCCAGTAGTCGTCCGTGGTGTGGCCGAAGACCCGCCCGCCGTCCGCGACGAGCCGGGGGAAGGTCTCCTGCTCGACGCTGACCTCCCGGTCGCCGGGGATGGCGTCCAGGACGGACCGGCGGAAGACGTAGCAGCCGGCGTTGATCTGGTCGGTGACGCACTCCTCCTGGGTCTTGGGCTTCTCCAGGAAGGACAGCACCCGGCCGGACCCGTCGGTGGGCACCAGGCCGAAGGCCCGGGGGTCGGCGACCCGGGTGAGGTGCAGCGTCACGTCCGCGTCGTTGGCCTCGTGGTACGCCAGGACGCCGCGCAGGTCCACGCCGGAGAGGATGTCGCCGTTGAGGACGAGCACCGGGGCGTCGGCCGGGCCGCGCAGCAGCCGCCCGGCGTTGCGGATCGCCCCGCCGGTGCCGAGCGGGACCTCCTCGACGGCGTAGGAGATGTCCAGGTCCCGGGAGAAGCCCCGGAACTCCTCCTCGAAGAGGCCGGCGAGATAGGACGTGGCGAACACCAGGTGCTCGACACCGGCGTCCATCAGCTTGGCCACCTGGTGCCGGATGAAGGAGGAGCCCGCGACGCCGAGCAGCGGCTTCGGGGTGTGGTTGGTCAGTGGGCGCAGGCGGGTTCCCTTGCCGCCCACCAGGATGATGGCTTCCTGCATGAGTGCCTCGCTGGTCAGCTAGCGGTGGTGGTTCCGGGGCCTGCGTAGTCCGAGGTGAAGCAGTTCTTGATCGCTTTCTCGGACTGGGGGCGGCCGGCGAAGTCGAGCCGGGAGGCGACCTTGTCGTCGGGCTTGGTGTTCGGGTCGTCGTCGAAGTAGATCGACCACCAGTAGACGCCGCTCATCTCGCGTTCCTGGACGACCTTGCAGACGGCGGTGTACCAGTTGGCCTGCACCTCGGGGTTGACCGCCCGCTTGGTGTAGAAGTCGCCGGGGGCGTGGTAGGCGCCGTTCATGGCCCCGATGCCGGCCTCGGCGACGGTGATCTTGGGGAGGGAACCGGTGGCCTTCTTGTCCAGCCACGTGTCCCAGCCGTCGACCAGGTCCTGCACCGAGGCGTCGTCGTCGACCTTGACCGGGAAGTAGGCGTCGATGCCGAGGTGGGTGACCGGCATGGTGATCGGGCCCTCGACGTAGTTGTCCCAGTTCGCGTCGTAGGTGACCTCGCCGCTGAACACCTTCTCGGCGCCGTCCACGACGGTCTCCCAGTGCGGGTCGCCCTCCAGGGAGTTCAGCTCGGTGCCGATGACGAAGGTGGCCGCCTTCTCGCTCTCCGCGGCCTTCAGGTACGGGGTGACGAGCTTCTCGTACGAGGTGAACCAGGCGCCGCGGTCGGCGGGCTTGATGGCGCCGCGCCAGCCGTTCTCGGACTTCAGGGAGTGCTCGTCCATCAGCGGCCGGATGGTGGTGCGCAGTCCGGCCTCGTGGAAGATCTCCAGGACCCGGGCGAGCCGGTCGGGGGCCGGCGTCTTGTCACCCCGGCGGACCGTCGTGGAGGCGAGCTTCCCGGTGAAGAACGGGAAGGAGATGCTGACCGAGTTGGCGTGCAGGCCGACCAGGTAGTTCGCGTGCAGCCGGGCCTGCTTCTCGATGTAGTCGAGGGAATGCCTGGGGTTGTCCTCCCAGTAGAGCTGGGCACCCCACTGCGGCATGCCCTTCTTCCACTCCTTGTCCACCTTGGCGACCTCGGTGGTCGGCGAGGGTGCCGCGGAGGTCGTGCCGTCGCCGCTCGTGGCGCCGGCCGGCCCGCTGGGCTCCTTGCCGTCGAGCACCAGGTGGGGCACGAACGAGCCCGACGACCACTGCAGCGGGTGGTCGCCGACCACGAAGGGGGTCGCGACCACGACGGCGATGACGGTGACGGGGAGCACGGCGAGCAAGGGCAGGCGTGCGCGCTTCATGACTGTGGGGTCTCTTCCGGGTCAGGCGGGCTTGGCGATGACGACGAACTTGTTCTCCTCGCGGCGGATGAACTTCCACAGCCCCTTGATGCCGCCGATCCCCTCGATGAGGGAGAAGAAGGGCAGCATCACGAGGACGGCCATGGGTTCCCACCACCGGCGCCTGCCGTTGACGGAGGCGATCGCGTTGAGCCGCAGCCCTTCCCAGTACGCCCAGATCACATAGGCGAAGCTGATCGACCAGAGGATGACCACGGACTGGGTCACGGGGGAGGTGTTCATGTCGCCGATGAACCAGGCCACGAACAGGATCGTGCCGACGTGCTGGAGCGGACCGAGGATCCAGCTCGTCACGCAGATGGTCAGGAACCAGCGGTAGCGCAGCGGCACCTTGCGGTTGAAGCAGAGGGCGACCAGGCCCCAGGCCCAGCGCTCGCGCTGCTTGATGAAGTCCTGGGTGTTGGCGGGCGAGGCGCCGTAGCAGCGGCCGTTGAACCAGTCGCTGCGCCCCGGGTAGAGGCGGCAGAAGGTCAGGGCCAGCCGGGCGTCCTCGACGATCTCCCTCGGGCCGAAGTCCCAGCCGATCTCCGCCTCGATGGAGGCACGGATGACGAGCAGCTCGCCGTGCACACCGGCGGCCGGGGTGCCGAGGCCGGTGAAGGCGCGGAACCGGGCGATGTCGTCGGCGGGGCGGATCGCGTCGGCGAACCAGGTGAGCAGGGACACCGCGTTCTCGCGCGGGTACGTGAGGATGCCCTGCGCCATGTGCTTGACCTCTTCGGGGGTCGCACGGCGCTGCCGGTTGATGAACTGGGCCAGGGACGCCGCGGTGTCGGGGCCGACCCCGGTGTCGTCGTCCATGTGCAGCACCCACACGTGGTCGAGGGCCTCGCCCTCCTCGATGCGCAGCTCGTGGGCGTAGTTGTTGGCGCGGGCCTTGAAGCGGGTGCCGTTCTTGGTCTGGTAGGCCTTCGGGACCGTGACCACGCGGATCAGGTGGCTGGTCGCGGCCAGCGCGTCGATCCGCTCGGCGGCCTCGCAGCCCTCCTCGGTGAGCACGTCCACGCGCATGTACGGGAACCACTCCGGCAGGTGCTCCACGTAGGAGAGCACGGAGCGCTCCAGGGCCGGGTAGGTGTCGTGGCGCCCGATCGTCGGCACCAGCACGATCAGGAAGTCCTGGTCGGCCGGCGCCGGCGGGGTCATCAGATGGGCCTTGCGGATCCGGCGGCGGATGAGCAGGAAGCCCTGGATCGATACCAGCACCCCGGGCACCGGAAGGGCCCAGCAGATGGTGATCAGCCAGGCCAGCGGCGAGTCGCTGGGTGTGTAGGACCACAGGCTGAAGAGAGTCAGGAACACCAGCGGGATCAGGAACGGCAGGATGCCCGGTTTCCAGTCAGCAGTGCGCTTGGCCAGCTTCGCGGTGTGCCGCGAATGCGGGTTTCCCCCGTCGACCACTGTCGATGCCATACGGCTACATGCTCTTCCGTGAGATCGGTGACTGCCGGACGGCATGGCTCGGCAACGGGACGGGTGACACGAGCAACCTCGTCCCACCCGCCTCGTTCCGGGCCGTGATGTGCCCCCCGGCGCCTTCTTCGGCGTTCTTCGGCCGGCTCAGATGCCCCCCCGGGCGACCTGCGCCACCGGCCGAGTAAGAAAACAAATCCTGCCACGTAAGAATCAGCCATGAAGCATCGGTGAGCAAGATGTAGTGGGAAAGTAATAAACCTATGTCTTGTGCAACGAAGTCCAGTCGAAACCCGTCCGCTTGTCCCCGGCGCCGGTGATGACCTGCGAAGACGCATAAGTCTGTTTCACGTCTTCTGGTGAGTTTTTTCCGGTCGGGCTGGAGGTGTTGGCGTATGTCAGTGCCTGGCCCCATACCGTCCAGAGCACCCACGGGGTGTCCGAAAGTGTGCTTCCCTGGGCGGAGCCGAGCGGAACGTAGAAGGACTCGGCCAGGGCGCGGGGGCGGTCGTAGCGCTCCAGACCGCGGTACCAGACCTCGGTCCACGGCCTGCCCCGGAACGGCCGCCCGGGGGTGTCGCTGTAGTCGTCCACGCCCACGACGTCGACGTACCGCCCGCCCGGGTAGTAGTCGCCGGGTTCCCTCGCGAAGGTGCCCTCCCAGGCGCTGGGCGCCCAGACGAAGAGCAGGTTGTGCAGGCCGCGGCTGTTCACGAGGTAGTCGTATGTGACATGCCACAGCTTCCGGTAGGCGGCCGGATCCTGCCCCGCCCACCAGAACCCGTGGCCCGGCCTGGCGTTCATCTCGTGGTACGGCCGCAGCAGGACCGGCACCCCGTGCTCGGCCAGGTACCCCAGGTGGTCGGCGAGGTAGCCGAGGTCCAGCAGCAGGGCCTGGTGTTCGGCGGTGCCTGGGGTGACCACCCGGCCGAACCAGCCGCCGTCCCGGGCCGCGGGGGAGTTCTGGTACCGGGTCTGCTCGAAGCCCTTGACGGTGCTGCCCGGGTAGGGCTGGTGGAAGGAGAAGCCGACGATGCCCGCCGGACCGCCCCCGTTCTGCGGCAGGCTCACCCGGGTCCCGGAGGCGCAGTCGAGGTGCGTGCCCGAGGGGTGGTACGACCCGTCCGCCGGGCGGGGCAGCCCCGCCCACACCCCGAGCGCCAGGTCCACCGCGTCGTCGACGTACCCCCAGCACCTGCGGCAGCTCGGCCACGAGGAACGGGAGTACGAGCGCGGCTCGCCCACCGCCCAGCCCGGCTGCCCGTACCCCGGCCCCAGGTCCAGCTCCACGAACCCCGGGAACCTGCCGGTGATGTCGTGGGCCTTCTTGTAGTAGTAGCCGGGCTGCTTGGTGCCCCGGTAGTCGCCGTACGACGCGTTGTAGCGCTCGTTGTGCAGCTCGACGTGCTGGCCGATGACCGTCCGGGACGGCTCGCCGCGCCGCGCCCGGTTCTCCAGGCCGGCGAGCAGGGCGTAGACCCGGCGGGCGGCGGGTGTCGCGTGCGGGTCCCGGGCGCGCAGGTCGGCGGGGACCGGGCGCGGGCCGCCGCTCCCGGCGGCCCCGGGCCGGGTCGCCCACCAGGTCAGGGGGGCGAGCAGCGCCGCCGCCACCCCGGCCCCGACGAGCCGGATCCGCCCGCGCATGTGCATGTCCCCGACCCCTCCCCGCCCAACCCCGTGCACACCGATTCTGCCTGGCGGCGGAACCGGCCTGCCGAGCCGTGCCGGCGGGGGAGCGGGGTGGGGCCTAAGCGGTCAGGCGAAGTCCGCTGCGGTTCGGCAGCGCCCCGAAGGGGCGCGGGGCTGTATCAACATGCGGCTCCGCCGCGTGGGCGCGACCAGCCAGGACGGCGCCGCAGTCGGCAGACGGCACAGTGCGGCACTTCCAGCGGAGCGCTCAGTTCTGGGCCGCTGCCGATGCCTGGGCCTCGCCGCGGCGGTGGATCTGGCGGAAGGTGAACTCCGCCAGGTCGTCGCCGGTCTGGAAGACCTTGGTGTCCTTGGTGGTGACGTTCTTGCCGTTGAGGAAGCCGGCGGTGGTGAAGTAGGCGTAGCGGCCGTACGCGTTGGTCGTCGTACGGCAGACGCCGGAGTCGCAGAAGGCCTTCACGCCGGAGCCCGCCAGGGCGGTGACGAAGCCCTTCTTGTCGGCCTCGGTCTTGGCCTTGCTCGCCTGCGCCTCGGTGTTGAAGACGGCCACGCCGACCGTCACCGCGACGCCGTCCTTGAAGTAGGTGACCCGCAGCAGACGGGTGCAGCCGCCCTTGTCCAGGATGTCCGGGAGGGTGCCCTTGGCGGCCGTGGAGCACTTCTTGGTGTCGGCCGTGGCGCCCTTCTTGTACACCGTCTCGCCCACGGTCAGCTGGGTGCCCGGGAAGAGGGTCTCGGCGCTGAGCGGCGCGGTGTCCTTCTGCACGCTGGATATGAACTCCTCCGGGTCCAGCGGCGGCGGCGCGCTGGTCGGCGCGAAGGACGGCACCGAGCCGGCCGAGTCACTGGGCAGCGAGGCGCTCGCGGGCAGGTTGGTGGGCGTGCCGGAGGCGTTGTCGTCGCCGTTCGCGGACACCACGGCCATCGCGACGGCGGTGCCGATCGCCAGCGTGGCGACCACGCCACCGCCGATGAAGAACACTCTGCGCCGCTTGTTCCGCGTTTCCGAGGCCTCGGCGAGCGATGCCCAGTCCGGCGTCTGGCCGGTGCCGCTGCTCCAGGGCTGCTGAGACTGCGGTTTCCACGGATCCCACTGGGACTGAGGTCCCCCCTGCCCATAACTCATGGGGCGCATCTTAGACGGGGGCCGGGGGGTACCGGTGCGACTGTACGAACAGTGATAGGGGACCTTTGGGGGCAGGACGGCGCATCCCGGTGCGGCCGGGCGCCCCGGGTTTCTGCCAATGTCGGCGGAGATTCGTCGGGAGGCCCGCGGGAGCTCGTTTTGACCCGTCCGGGGCCGTCCTTGTACGCTTGCTCTTCGTTGTGTATTGGCTTGCTCATTCTCACGGGACGGGCCCTTACACCGGTCCACCGGGCCGATGACCAGCAACCCCACGTACGCGGTATGCGTCGCCGCAGTGGCTCAGGCTGTCGTGATCGTTTCGGTGACCTGTTCAGGACCATTCACTCGAAGCGAAGGCTACGAACCGTGCGTACGTACAGCCCCAAGCCCGGCGATGTGACGCGCCAGTGGCACGTCATCGACGCCCAGGACATCGTCCTGGGCCGTCTCGCCACCACTGCGGCGTCCCTCCTGCGGGGCAAGCACAAGCCGATCTACGCCCCTCACGTCGACACCGGTGACTTCGTCATCATCATCAACGCCGACAAGGTGCACCTGTCCGGCAACAAGCGGACCCAGAAGATGGCCTACCGCCACTCCGGCTACCCGGGTGGTCTGCGCTCCGTCCGCTACGACGAGCTGCTGGACAAGAACCCCGAGAAGGCCATCGAGAAGGCCGTCAAGGGCATGCTCCCCAAGAACACCCTGGGCCGTCAGATGCTCTCCAAGCTGAAGGTCTACCGAGGCGAGAACCACCCGCACGCTGCGCAGCAGCCGGTTCCGTTCGAGATCACCCAGGTCGCGCAGTAGTTCCGGCCACCCCCTAAGACTGAAGAGAATCTGAGGAGCATCGTGGCCGAGACCACTGCCGAGCAGCCGCTCGAAGAGCTTGACATCGACAGCTACACCACGGAGTCGGACGTCCCCGTCGAGGGCGAGTACACCTCCGAGTCCCTCGCGTCCCGCTTCGGCGACCCGCAGCCGGCCGCCGGCCTGGGCCGTCGCAAGAACGCCATCGCCCGCGTCCGGATCGTCCCGGGCACCGGCAAGTGGAAGATCAACGGTCGCACCCTTGAGGACTACTTCCCCAACAAGGTGCACCAGCAGGAAGTCAACGAGCCCTTCAAGGTGCTGGAGCTCGAAGGCCGTTACGACGTCGTCGCCCGCATCGCCGGTGGCGGTGTCTCCGGTCAGGCCGGTGCGCTCCGTCTCGGTGTCGCCCGCGCGCTGAACGAGGCCGACGTCGACAACAACCGCGGCCCGCTCAAGAAGGCCGGCTTCCTCAAGCGCGACGACCGTGCGGTCGAGCGCAAGAAGGCCGGTCTGAAGAAGGCCCGCAAGGCCCCGCAGTACAGCAAGCGCTAATCACCAGCTGCCTGCACGTACTCCGAACGCCCCGGCGGCACGCCACATGTGCCGTCGGGGCGTTCGTTTATTCCAGCCAAGGGCGTATAACGACACAAGACGCTCAAAGGCTGGTGTGATCGCATGACTAAGCGCCTGCCATCATTCCCTGGCAGCAAGGACGCTTCTTCAGGAGGACAAGTGGGACGACTCTTCGGCACGGACGGCGTGCGCGGTGTCGCCAACGCGGACCTGACCGCCGAAATGGCGCTCGGCCTGTCCGTCGCGGCGGCGCACGTGCTGGCCGAGGCGGGCACGTTCGAGGGCCACCGGCCGACGGCGGTCGTCGGACGGGACCCGCGTGCGTCCGGGGAGTTCCTGGAGGCGGCCGTGGTCGCGGGCCTGGCCAGCGCCGGTGTCGACGTCCTGACCGTGGGGGTCCTGCCGACGCCGGCCGTCGCGTTCCTGACCGGCGCGCTCGGCGCCGACCTCGGTGTCATGCTCTCCGCCAGCCACAACGCCATGCCCGACAACGGCATCAAGTTCCTCGCCCGCGGCGGGCACAAACTCGACGACGAGCTGGAGGAGCGGATCGAGGCGGTGTACGAGTCGCACCGGCACGGCGAGCCCTGGGAGCGGCCCACCGGCGCGGGCGTCGGCCGGGTCCGGCCGTACGACGAGGGCTCCGAGCAGTACGTCACCCATCTCCTCGGCGTGCTCCCGAACCGGCTCGACGGACTGAAGATCGTCCTGGACGAGGCGCACGGCGCGGCCGCGGGGGTCTCGCCGGAGGTGTTCCGCCGGGCCGGCGCCGAGCTCGTCACCATCGGCGCGGAGCCGGACGGCCTCAACATCAACGACGGCTGCGGCTCGACCCACCTCGGTCCGCTGAAGGCCGCGGTCGTCGAGCACGGCGCCGACTTCGGTATCGCGCACGACGGGGACGCGGACCGGTGCCTGGCCGTCGACCACACCGGTGCGGAGGTCGACGGCGACCAGATCATGGCCGTGCTCGCTCTCGCCCTGCGGGAGCGGGGTGCGCTGCGCGCCGACACCGTGGTCGCCACCGTCATGTCCAACCTCGGCTTCAAGCTGGCGCTGGAGCGGGCGGGGCTGCACCTCGTGCAGACCGCGGTCGGCGACCGGTACGTCCTGGAGGAGATGAAGGAGCACGGGTACGCCCTCGGCGGCGAGCAGTCCGGCCACGTCATCATCCTCGACCACGCGACGACCGGTGACGGCACGCTGACCGGGCTGCTGCTGGCGGCGCGGGTCGCTCAGACCGGGCGGTCGCTGCGGGAGCTGGCGGGCGTGATGGAGCGGCTGCCGCAGGTGCTGATCAATGTGCCCGACGTGGACCGGACGCGGGTGAAGACGTCCGGGGATCTGGCGGCGGCCGTGGCCGAGGCGGAGCGGGAGCTGGGGGAGACGGGGCGGGTACTGCTTCGCCCTTCGGGCACCGAGCCGTTGGTACGGGTGATGGTGGAGGCGGCCGACATCGAGCAGGCGCGGTCGGTGGCGGGGCGGTTGGCGGACGCCGTGAAGTCCGCACTGGGGTAACGCCGTTCCGGGTTCGGGGTGCCGGGGAAGGTGCGCTGCGGGCTGACGGTTCGTCGTGGCCGGTCGCGCAGTTCCCCGCGCCCCTTCGGGGCGCTTAGAGCTTGCGGAGTCGCAGTCGCTGCACCTTGTGGTCCGGGCCCTTTCTGACGACCAGGGTGGCGCGGCCGCGGGTCGGGGCGATGTTCTCCACCAGGTTGGGCTTGTTGATGGTGCGCCAGAGGCCGCGGGCGTAGTCGACGGCCTCGTCCTCGGACACCTGGGTGTACTTCCTGAAGTACGAGTCCGGGTTCTGGAAGGCGGTCGCGCGCAGCTTGCGGAAGCGGTTGAGGTACCAGTGCTCGATGTCCTCGGTGCTCGCGTCGACGTACACGCTGAAGTCGAAGTAGTCGGCGAGACCGACCCGGGTGCGGCCGTCCTTGCCGGGGAGCGCGGGCTGCAGGACGTTGAGGCCCTCGACGATGAGGATGTCCGGGCGGCGGACCGTGAGCCTGCGCTCGGGGACGATGTCGTAGATGAGGTGGGAGTAGACGGGGGCGGTGACCTCGTCCTTGCCGGCCTTGATGTCGGCGACGAAGCGGGTCAGGGCCCGGCGGTCGTACGACTCGGGGAAGCCCTTGCGGGACATCAGGCCGCGGGCTTCCAGCTCCTTGGTCGGGAGCAGGAAGCCGTCCGTCGTCACCAGCTCCACCCGGGGGTGTTCGGGCCAGCGGGAGAGCAGGGCCTGGAGGAGCCGGGCGACGGTGGACTTCCCGACGGCCACCGAGCCGGCGACGCCTATGACGAACGGGGTGCCGGACTGGGAGCCCTGTTCGCCGAGGAAGGTGTTCAGGGCGCCCCTGAGGCCGTCCGTGGCACCGACGTACAGATTGAGCAGCCGCGACAGCGGGAGATAGATGTCCCGGACCTCGTCGAGGTCGATGACGTCACCGAGGCCGCGCAGCTTCTCGACCTCCTCGGCGGTGAGCGGCAGCGGCGTCTTGTCGCGCAGCGCGCTCCACTCGGCACGGGTGAGGTCGAGGTAGGGAGTCGCCTCCGGCCTGTGCCGGTGGGCGCTCCGGGGGATCGGGGAGACCGGAGAGATCACATTCCATTGTTAACGGAGTTTGAACGGGGTGGGAGGTGGGGTCGGTCACGTGGACCTCGTGGAGCCCTCAGTCCTCGCCGTCCGGCACGGCGCCGGAAGCCCTGCGCAGGACGAGGCTCCGGCCCGCCATCCGCGCGAGCGCCTTCGCGCGCGCGACGAAGATCTCCGGGTCGTCCATCCCGGCGGTCACCTGCGGCGGATAGATCTCGGAATCGACGTGACCGGGAAACATGTCGCGCAAAGCGGTCAGAACATTCGTCTGATCCGGCTCCGGGAATTCACCGACGAACACATGGCCCGAGGCGGCACCCGCGGCGATGTCGCGCCTGGCCCGGTCGTCCGCCACATACCGGAGAACAAAGGCGGCCACATCGGCGAAGAGGGCGGAAGTGGCGAACCAGTTGAGGTCCTCTCCCGGCCCGCTCGACGGCAATGACACGAGCTTGGTCATCGTTCCCCTTCCCTTGGCGAGTAGTGCGACCGGCGGACGCGGTACCGAACCTGTCACAGCCAGGCCCGGGAGTGGTACGGCGTCGGCCGGTCTCGAATGCCGGTTTAATTTCCGATTTCGGGCACGCTGAGCCGTGTTCGGGCGAGGGGTGGCACTTAGGCTGCCGCCCATGTGCGGAATCGTGGGATACGTGGGGGCGCAGTCTGCGCTCGATGTGGTGGTCGCCGGGCTCAAGCGACTGGAGTACCGGGGTTACGACTCGGCAGGCGTCGCCGTGCTCGCGGACGGCGGGCTGGCCTCGGCGAAGAAGGCCGGGAAGCTGGTGAACCTGGAGAAGGAACTGACGGAGCGGCCGCTGCCGGCCGGTGCCACCGGCATCGGGCACACCCGCTGGGCCACGCACGGCGGGCCGACGGACGCCAACGCGCATCCGCATCTCGACAACGCGGGCCGGGTCGCCGTCGTCCACAACGGGATCATCGAGAACTTCGCCGCGCTGCGGGGGGAGTTGGCCGAGCGGGGGCACGACCTGGCCTCCGAGACGGACACCGAGGTGGTCGCGCACCTGCTGGCCGAGGAGTTCTCCGGCACCGCCGACCTCGCCGAGGCGATGCGGCTGGTGTGCCGGCGCCTGGAGGGCGCGTTCACACTGGTCGCGGTGCATGCCGACGATCCGGACGTGGTCGTGGGCGCACGCCGGAACTCCCCGCTGGTGGTGGGCGTTGGAGAGGGCGAGGCCTTTCTCGCCTCGGACGTCGCCGCGTTCATCGCCCACACGCGGTCGGCGGTCGAGCTGGGCCAGGACCAGGTGGTGGAACTGCGCCGGGACGGCGTGACGGTGACGGGCTTCGACGGCGCCCCGGCGGACGTCCGCTCGTACCACGTCGACTGGGACGCGTCGGCAGCGGAAAAGGGGGGTTATGACTACTTCATGCTCAAGGAGATCGCCGAGCAGCCCAAGGCGGTCGCCGATACGCTCCTGGGCCGCATCGACGCGAACGGCTCGCTGACGCTGGACGAGGTCCGGATCGGCGCCGCCGAGCTCCGGGAGGTCGACAAGGTCGTCATCGTCGCGTGCGGTACGGCCTTCCACGCCGGCCTCATCGCCAAGTACGCCATCGAGCACTGGACGCGGATCCCGTGCGAGGTGGAGCTGGCCAGCGAATTCCGGTACCGGGACCCGATCCTGGACTCGCGCTCCCTGGTCATCGCCATCTCCCAGTCCGGCGAGACCATGGACACCCTGATGGCGCTGCGGCACGCGCGGGAACAGGGCTCGAAGGTCCTCGCGATCTGCAACACCAACGGCTCGACGATCCCGCGCGAGTCGGACGCGGTGCTGTACACCCACGCCGGGCCGGAGGTCGCGGTCGCCTCGACGAAGGCGTTCCTGACCCAGCTGGTCGCCTGCTACCTGGTGGCGCTGTACCTCGGCCAGGTACGGGGCACCAAGTGGGGCGACGAGATCAGCGCGGTCGTCCGGGACCTGTCCCACATCTCCGGCGAGGTCGAGCGGGTGCTGGAGACCATGGAGCCGGTACGGGCGCTGGCGCGCTCCCTCGCCGACAAGAAGACGGTGCTGTTCCTCGGCCGGCACGTCGGCTACCCGGTGGCCCTCGAAGGTGCCCTGAAGCTCAAGGAGTTGGCGTACATGCACGCCGAGGGCTTCGCGGCGGGCGAGCTGAAGCACGGGCCGATCGCGTTGATCGAGGAGGACCTGCCGGTGGTGGTCGTGGTGCCGTCCCCGCGCGGCCGGTCCGTCCTGCACGACAAGATCGTCTCCAACATCCAGGAGATCCGGGCCCGGGGCGCCCGCACGATCGTGATCGCGGAGGAGGGTGACGAGGCGGTCGCGCCGTACGCCGACCACCTGATCCGGATCCCGGCCACCCCGACCCTCCTCCAGCCGCTGGTCGCCACGGTCCCGCTCCAGGTCTTCGCCTGCGAACTGGCCACGGCCCGGGGCAACGAGGTGGACCAGCCGCGCAACCTCGCCAAGTCGGTCACCGTGGAGTGACCTTAGGGTGCAGGTCATGAGCATCATCGGGGTAGGCATCGACGTCGCCGAGATCGACCGGTTCCGGGAGTCGCTGGAGCGGACTCCCGGGCTGGCCGGGCGGCTCTTCGTCGAACGGGAACTGTTCCTGCCGAGCGGGGAGCGGCGCGGTGTCGCCTCGCTCGCGGCGCGGTTCGCGGCCAAGGAGGCGCTGGCCAAGGCGCTGGGCGCGCCGCCCGGGCTGCTCTGGACGGACGCCGAGGTGTTCGTCGAGGACAGCGGGCGGCCGCGGCTGCGGGTGCAGGGCAGCGTGGCCGCCTGCGCGGCGGAACTCGGCGTGCGGTCGTGGCATGTGTCGCTCAGTCATGACGCGGGGGTGGCATCGGCGGTGGTGATCGCGGAGGGGTGACGCGTGGGGTGCTCCCGGCCGGGGCGGCCGGATGCGCGTACCGCCGGTTCCGGGGAGACTCGGGGCATGCGGACTGCTTACAGCGTGGAGACGGTACGGGCTGCCGAGCGGGAGTTGATGGCGCGGCTGCCGGAAGGGGCGTTGATGCAGCGGGCCGCCGCCGGGCTGGCCGCCGCCTGCGCCGAGTTGCTCGGACGGGTGTACGGCAGCCGGGTGGTGCTGCTGGTCGGCAGCGGCGACAACGGCGGGGACGCGCTGTACGCCGGGGCGCGGCTCGCGCGCAGGGGCGCGGGGGTCACGGCGGTGCTGCTCGCGCCGGAGCGCACGCACGCGGGCGGGCTTGCGGCGCTGCGCCGGGCCGGCGGGACGGCCGTGGCGGCCGGCGGCGCCGAGGAGTTGATCCTGCGGGCCGATCTCGCCGTCGACGGGATCGTGGGGATCGGCGGGAAGGGCGGGCTGCGGCCCGAGGCGGCGGCGCTGGCGGCGGTCGTGGCGCGGTCCCGGGCCGCCGTCGTCGCCGTGGACCTGCCGAGCGGGGTGGAGGCGGACACCGGGGAGGTGCGGGGGGCGGCCGTACGGGCCGACCTCACCGTGACGTTCGGGACGCACAAGCCGGGGCTGCTGATCGATCCGGCGCGGGAGTACGCCGGTTCGGTACGGCTGGTCGACATCGGCCTCGAACTGCCCAAGGAGGCCGAACTGGAGGCGCTGCAGGACGTGGACGTGGCGCGGCTGCTGCCGGAGCCGTCGGCGGAGAGCGACAAGTACCGGCGGGGGGTGGTGGGCATCATGGCCGGGTCGGCGCGCTATCCGGGGGCCGCGGTGCTCGCCGTCGCCGGGGCGTTGCGGGGCGGGGCCGGCGCCGTGCGGTACGTCGGGCCGGCCAAGGAGGAGGTGCTGGCCCGGTTTCCCGAGACGCTGGTGACGGACGGGGGACCGCGGAAGGCCGGGCGGGTGCAGGCGTGGGTGGTCGGACCGGGGGTCGGGGACGACGCCGGCGCCGTCGCCGAGGTGGTGGCGGAGGAGGTGCCGGTGCTGGTCGACGCGGACGGGCTGCGGCTTGCCGACCGGGATGCGGTACGCGGGCGCACGGCGCCGACGCTGATGACCCCGCATGCCGGGGAGGCGGCGGCCCTGTTGGGGGTACGACGGGAGGAGGTCGAGGCCGGCCGGCTCGCGGCGGTGCGGGAGTTGGCGGCGGCGTACCGGGCCACCGTGCTGCTGAAAGGGTCGACGACGCTGGTGGCGGCGGGCGGGGGCGGGGCCGTACGGGTGAACGCGACGGGGACGCCCTGGCTCGCCACCGCCGGGAGCGGGGATGTGCTGTCGGGACTGGCGGGTTCGCTGCTGGCGTCGGGGCTGGAGGGGCGGGACGCGGGGAGTGTGGCGGCGTATCTGCACGGGCTCGCGGGGCGGTTCGCGGCGGAGGGGGCGCCGACGGTTGCCCATGCGGTGGCCGAGGAGTTGCCGTCGGCCTGGCGGGGCGTCTTCCCACCCGCCCACCCGACTCGGTAGACCGGACCGCACCGTCACGGGGCTCCGCCCCGGACCCCGGCCAGCGCCGGACGGTCGGGTGCGGGTGGGTGGGGGCTGGCCGCGCCCACGCGGCGGCAGCCGCACATCGATACAGTCCCGCGCCCCTGACGGGGCGCTGCACTTGCCCCCTGCATCCCCCGGGTGACCTCCCCGCGCGGCTCCCCGGAATTCCGGTACCTGCGGGGTTGTCTGATCGCATGATTAGTGGACGAATCGTGTGTAAGTGGGGTGGTCTTGCGCGGGGGGCCGCGGGGGCCCTCGTTGCCGCTGCGGTGGTGCTGTCGCTCGGGGCCGGGACCGGGGTCGCGGACACCGTCGCGCCCGGGCCGCCCGCCGCCGTGCCCGAGGCGGAGCTGGTGCCGGGGGTCGCGCCGGGGCCCTCGCAGCCCTGGCAGATCGACACGCCCGACCAGATGCTGGCGCCCAAGGTGTACACGCCCGGCGTCAAGGAGGACGCCGTCGAGCCGAAGGCGGCGGCGCCGGGGACGTACGACCTCATCGAGTACGTGCCGCTCAGCGACGCCGTCGCCAAGGTGAGCTGCTCCAAGCTGACCGGGCCGTATCAGAAGCAGATCGAGCAGTGGCTGAAGCTGAAGGCGGACGGGAAGCAGTCCGCCGCCGACTGCAAGGCCATCCAGAAGTTCCAGAAGCAGTACAAGATCAAGCCGGCGATCGGGTTCGCGGGACCCGTGACCTGGTACCAGATGATGCTCCTCTCGGCGAAGAAGAACCCCAACGCCAAGAAGAACTGCCCCGTGAAGTCGTACCGGGTCGCCTGTGTCGATCTCAACCGGCAGGTCACCTGGGTGCAGAAGGGCAGCAAGGTGGTCTACGGCCCGGTGCAGATGCGCAGCGGGCGCAAGGGGTACGCGACCCGGGCCGGGTGGCACACCGTCTACTGGCGGCACAAGAACCACTGGTCGACCCTGTACAACTCGCCCATGCCGTACGCCCAGTTCTTCGACGGCGGGCAGGCCTTCCACGCCGTCTACGGCTCCATCTACACCACCATCGGCTCCTGGGGCTGCGTGAACCTCAAGCTCGGCGACGCGAAGCAGCTGTGGGGCGTGCTGAAGAAGGGCGACAAGGTGTACGTGTGGGGTCACCGTACGGGTACCTGAGCCCTGTACCAGGACTGCGCCGGAGGGCCGGCGGAGGCCTCTGAGACACTGGGGGCGCGATGAGTGAGACAGCTGCTGCACCGACCGCGCCCCTGCGCGCCCGCGCCGAGATCGACCTGGCCGCCCTGCGCGCCAACGTGCGGACCCTGCGCGCCCTCGCGCCGGGCGCGGCCCTGATGGCCGTGGTGAAGTCCGACGCGTACGGTCACGGGGCCGCCCGGTGTGCCCGCGCGGCCGTCGAGGCGGGCGCGAGCTGGCTCGGTACGGCCACCCCCGAGGAGGCCCTGGCGCTGCGCGCCGACCCCGGGCTGCCGGCGGACGTGCGGATCATGTGCTGGCTGTGGACGCCGGGCGGCCCGTGGCGGGAGGCGATCGAGGCCGATCTCGACGTGTCGGTGAGCGGGATGTGGGCCCTGCGGGAGGTGACCGAGGCGGCCGGGGACGCCGGTCGCCCCGCGCGCGTGCAGCTGAAGGCCGACACCGGGCTCGGGCGCAACGGCTGTCAGCCCGCCGACTGGCCCGAGCTGGTCCGCGAGGCGCTGCGCGCCGAGGCGGCGGGGCTGGTCCGGATCACCGGACTGTGGTCGCACTTCGCCTGCGCCGACGAGCCCGGACACCCCTCGGTCGCCGCCCAGCTCGCCCTCTTCCGCGAGATGCTCGAGTACGCCGAGGAGCGGGGCGTGCGCCCCGAGGTGCGGCACATCGCCAACTCGCCGGCCACCCTCACCCTCCCCGAGTCCCACTTCGACCTCGTCCGCACGGGCATCGCGCTCTACGGCGTCTCGCCCAGTCCCGAGCTGGGCAGCGCGGCCGACTTCGGCCTGCGCCCCGTGATGACGCTGTCCGCCTCCCTCGCCCTGGTGAAGCACGTACCGGGCGGGCACGGTGTCAGTTATGGGCACACCTACGTCACGCCCGGCGAGACCACCCTCGGACTCGTCCCGGTCGGCTACGCGGACGGCATCCCGCGCCACGCCTCCGGAACCGGGCCGGTGCTGGTCGGCGGCAAGTGGCGGACGGTCGCCGGGCGCATCGCCATGGACCAGTTCGTGGTGGACCTCGGCGGCGACGAGCCCGAAGCAGGTGCGCAGGCCGTGCTGTTCGGCCCGGGCGACCGGGGCGAGCCCACCGCCGAGGACTGGGCCCAGGCCGCGGGCACGATCGCATACGAAATCGTCACCCGCATCGGAACCCGGGTTCCCCGCGTCTATGTGAACGGGCAACCGAGTGGGCAGGAACCAGGGGACGGGCCGGCGGACGCCAACTGATCTCCGGGGTTCGGCGGCGGCACAACCCGGTTACACCTGTATCAGCGGTAACAGCAGCAACATCCGTCTCATCGGCATCACCCGTGTCACCTATGTAGCGAACAGCAGTACGGCGAAGAGGAGCGATACGTGAGCGAGAGCAGTGCGGAGGCCGTAGCGGACGCCGCCGCGGCGGCCGTCGTCGCCTCGGCCACGGGGGCGGCCTCCGGCAGCTGGCGCAAGGTGACGGGCGTCGCCGGAGCCGCCATAGGGGTGCTCGCCGCCGGGGCGGCCGCCGGGGTCGCCGTGGAACGGATGACCGTCGGCCGCGGGATGCGCCGCAAGGCCCGCCTCGCGCTGGACTCGGCGGGCCCGTACGGCACCCTGCGCGGCACCCCCGGCAAGGCGTACGCCGACGACGGCACCGAGCTCTACTACGAGGTCGACGAGGTGGTGCCCGACCCCGGCCCCGCCGTCTCGCCGCGCCGCCGCCGGCTCTTCGGCCGCAAGGCGCCCGCGCCCGTCACCGTCGTCTTCAGCCACGGCTACTGCCTCAACCAGGACTCCTGGCACTTCCAGCGGGCGGCCCTGCGCGGGGTCGTCCGCACCGTGCACTGGGACCAGCGCAGCCACGGCCGCTCCGGGCGGGGCGTCGCCCAGCACGAGGGCGGGGTGGAGCTCACCATCGACCAGCTGGGCCGGGACCTGAAGGCGGTCCTGGACGCGGCCGTGCCGGAGGGGCCGATCGTGCTGGTCGGGCACTCCATGGGCGGGATGACGGTGATGGCGCTGGCCGCGCAGTATCCCGAGCTGATCCGGGGACGGGTGGTCGCCACCGCCTTCGTCGGTACGTCGTCCGGGCGGCTCGGCGAGGTCAACTTCGGGCTGCCGGTCGCCGGTGTCAACGCGGTGCGCCGGGTACTGCCCGGAGTGCTGAAGGCGCTGGGGACGCAGGCCGCGCTGGTGGAGAAGGGACGGCGGGTCACCGCCGACCTCTTCGCCGGGATCATCAAGCGGTACTCGTTCGCGTCCAAGGACGTCGACCCGGCGGTCGAGCGGTTCGCCGAGCGGATGATCGAGTCCACCCCGATCGACGTGGTCGCCGAGTTCTACCCGGCCTTCACCGACCACGACAAGACCGCCGCGCTCGCCTACTTCCAGGATCTGCCGGTGCTGGTGCTGGCCGGGGTGCAGGACCTCGTCACGCCCAGCGAGCACAGCGAGGTCATCGCCGACCTGCTGCCCGACGCCGAACTGGTGCTCGTGCCGGACGCCGGGCACCTGGTCATGCTGGAACACCCGGAAGTGGTCACCGACCGCCTCGCCGACCTGCTCACCCGCGCGGGTGCGGTGCCGGCGGGCGCTACGGTAAGTGGCTATGGAAGCACCAGCAGCACGGCACAGCCAGGCTGAGACCGAGTTGATCGTCACCTCCCCCGAGCAGATGGGGGAGCTGGGCCGCCGACTGGCGAAATTGCTGCGCGCCGGTGACCTCGTGATGCTCAGCGGGGAGCTCGGCGCCGGGAAGACGACGCTGACGCGGGGACTGGGCGAGGGGCTCGGTGTGCGCGGGGCCGTCACGTCGCCGACGTTCGTCATCGCCCGCGTGCATCCGTCCCTCGAGGGCGGGCCGCCGCTCGTCCACGTGGACGCGTACCGGCTGGGCGGCGGGCTCGACGAGATGGAGGACCTGGACCTCGACGTCTCGCTGCCCGAGTCCGTGATCGTCGTGGAGTGGGGCGAGGGCAAGGTCGAGGAGCTGACCGACGACCGGCTCGTGGTCCGCATCCACCGGGCGGTCGGGGACACCACCGACGAGGTACGGCATGTGACCCTGGCGGGACTGGGGGAGCGGTGGGACGGGGTGGATCTGGCGGTGGCGGCGGCCTGAGGGCCGTGTGAACGTTCCGACAAGGCGTCGGGAAGATATTGCGCCGGACGTATCGGGCGTGGTCACATGGTATCCAGTCAGTAGTTAGGTGTACCTAACTACGTCCGCCCCCGCACCTCAGGAGGCGCCAGTGTCCGTGTCCCAGTCCGAGGAGCGGCGACCGGTCGTGGTCGCCGGGGTCTCCATGCGTGAGCTTCTGGCGTCGTGTGCGGCCGCTGACGCGGTGTCCCGGCCGCCGAGCGTGCCGGAGCTGCCCGTGAAGCCGGTCGAGCAGGGCCGTAAGGCTGCCTAGGCGGGTTCGGCCGGTGGGTCGCTGCGGGTCGGTGGGGGCTTGTCGCGCCCACGCGGCGGAGCCGCATATCGATACCGCCCCGCGCCCCTGACGGGGCGCTCCCCTCGGGGGCGTTTGCGAGATCCACTCAGCGGATCACGACCACCTTCACGCCGATCGTCGCGAAGTTCCACATCGCGTCGCCGTCGGGACGGGTCTCGCGGATGCCGCCCGTTTTCACCGTGGGGTCGGGGGCGACGGCGGTGCCGTGGGCGGTGACCGCGCTGAAGCCGATGGCCGAGCCGTCCTTCGTGGTGGTGAAGCGGACCACGTGTTCGATGGGGAGGCCGTCCGTGCCCGTGACCGCCTTCGAGCGGGACGTCACCCAGTAGACGCCCGGCGACGGGTCGATGGTGCCGGGGTTCACCTTGAAGGTGCGCTCGGCGCGGCCCCGCTCGTTGACGAGCCAGACCCGGTCGTCGTCCACCGAGTACACCACCCGTTCACCCATACCGGAACTGTTCGGCAGGGCGGTCGGGTGGCGGTGGTCCCGGGGGGCCTTGGCGGCCGGCGCGCCGGGTGCGGGGCTCGCCGCCGATCTGCCGCCGAGGCCCGGCGGGACGGTGGCCGAGGCCTGGTAGGCGAGGAAACCGACCACCCCGACGGCCGCCGCGGTGAGGCCGGCCACGACTCCGGAGCTGGTCCCTGCCACGTGCGCCACCTCTGTCCTGCCGTAGAGCCCGCCGTATATGTCGTACTTCGTACAGACCGTAGCAGCCAGTGACCGTCCGTCCCCGGCGGCCGTGCTCACCGCGTCGGAGCCGTAGGCTGTTCGCGTGCTCTTGCTCGCTCTGGATACCGCCACCCCCGCCGTCACCGTCGCCCTGCACGACGGTGCGGCCGTCATCGCCTCGTCGAGCCAGGTGGACGCGCGCCGGCACGGCGAGCTGCTGCTGCCGGCCGTCGACCGCGTCCTCGCCGAGGCGGGGGTCGGGCTGGACGCCGTCACCGGGATCGTCACAGGCATCGGTCCCGGCCCCTACACCGGCCTGCGGGTCGGTCTGATGACCGCGGACACCTTCGGGCTCGCCCTCGGCGTGCCCGTCCACGGTCTGTGCACGCTCGACGGGCTCGCCTACGCGGCCGACATCGAGAAGGGCCCGTTCGTCGTCGCGACCGACGCCCGCCGCAAGGAGGTCTACTGGGCGGTGTACGAGGACTCGCGCACCCGGCTCACGGATCCCGCGGTCGACCGGCCCGCCGACATCGCCGAGCAGGTGGCCGGGCTGCCCGCCGTCGGCGCCGGGGCGCTGCTCTACCCCGGCACCTTCCCGGTCGCGCACGAGCCCGAGCACGTCTCCGCCGCGGCCCTGGCGTCGCTGGCCGCCGAGAAGCTGGCCGCCGGGGAGGAACTGCCCGCGCCCCGGCCGCTGTATCTGCGCCGGCCGGACGCCCAGGTGCCCAAGAACTACAAGGTGGTCACGCCCAAGTGACCGCACAGCTGCGCGAGATGCGCTGGTGGGACATCGACCGGGTCCTGGAGCTGGAGAAGGACCTGTTCCCCGAGGACGCCTGGTCGCGGGGGATGTTCTGGTCCGAGCTGGCGCACGCGAGGGGACCCGGGGCCACCCGGCGGTACCTGGTGGCCCTGGAGGGCGACCGGGTCGTCGGGTACGCGGGGCTCGCCGCCCAGGGCGCCGCCGACCATGCGGCTTCCGACAGCACGGCTTCCGGCGCCGCCGCCTCCGACAGCGGCTCCGCCGTGGTGGGCGACATCCAGACCATCGCCGTACGCCGGGACCAGTGGGGCACCGGGCTCGGCGGGGAGCTGCTCACCGAGCTGCTGCGGGCCGCGACCGCCTTCGAGTGCGCCGAGGTCATGCTCGAATGCCGGGTCGACAACATCCGCGCCCAGAAGCTCTACGAGCGGTTCGGCTTCGAGCCCATCGGGTTCAGACGCGGCTACTACCAGCCGGGGAACGTGGACGCCCTGGTGATGCGCCTGACGACCGGGCAGCCCGGCACCGGCTCCGCCTCCGGGCCCACCTCCGAAGAAGGAACCGAGATCAATGGCTGACGAACCCCTGGTACTGGGGATCGAGACCTCCTGCGACGAGACCGGCGTCGGCATCGTCCGGGGCACCACCCTGCTCGCCGACGCCATCGCCTCGTCCGTCGACGAGCACGCCCGTTTCGGCGGGGTCGTCCCCGAGGTGGCGTCCAGGGCGCATCTGGAGGCGATGGTCCCGACCATCGAGCGTGCCCTGAAGGAAGCCGGGGTGAGCGCCAGGGACCTCGACGGCATCGCGGTCACGGCAGGTCCCGGCCTGGCCGGTGCGCTGCTGGTCGGCGTCTCGGCGGCGAAGGCGTACGCGTACGCGCTCGGCAAGCCGCTCTACGGCGTGAACCACCTGGCCTCCCACATCTGCGTCGACCAGCTGGAACACGGCCCCCTCCCGGAGCCGACGATGGCCCTGCTGGTCTCCGGCGGCCACTCCTCGCTCCTGCTCTCCTCGGACATCACCTCCGACGTACGGCCGCTCGGCGCGACCATCGACGACGCGGCAGGCGAGGCCTTCGACAAGATCGCCCGCGTCCTGAACCTGGGCTTCCCGGGCGGCCCGGTCATCGACCGGTACGCGAAGGAGGGCGACCCTTCGGCGATCGCCTTCCCGCGCGGCCTCACCGGTCCCCGCGACCCCGCCTACGACTTCTCCTTCTCCGGTCTGAAGACGGCGGTGGCCCGCTGGATCGAGGCCAAGCGGGCGGCCGGCGAGGAGGTCCCGGTCCGTGACGTGTCCGCCTCCTTCCAGGAGGCGGTCGTGGACGTCCTGACCCGCAAGGCCGTCCGGGCCTGCCGTGACGAGGGTGTCGACCACCTGATGATCGGCGGCGGTGTCGCCGCCAACTCCCGGCTGCGCGCCCTCGCGCAGGAGCGCTGCGAGGCGGCGGGCATCCGACTGCGGGTACCGCGTATGAAGTTGTGCACGGACAACGGCGCGATGGTGGCCGCCCTCGGCGCGGAGATGGTCGCCCGCAACCGGACCCCGTCCGGCTGGGACCTCTCTGCGGACAGCTCCCTGCCGGTGACGGACCCGCACGTCCCCGCCGGCCACGACCACGATCATGTGCACGAGGTCAGCAAGGAGAACCTCTACTCATGACGGTCGCACTGATGTGGGAGGCGCGGGCGGTGCCCGGCCGGGGCGCGGAGTTGCTGGCCTGGACCCGGCGACAGGACCTCGCTCAGGCCCCGTCGCGCTGCGAGACCTTCCGGGCACCGCAGGACCGGGTGCTGGTGATCACGTGGTGGGAAGCGGCGTACGACGACCCTGACCTCCCCGAACTCACCGACCCGCCGCAGGAGTTGGTGACCCGCCCGGTGCACAGGTGGCGGTTCGAGGCCGTCGGGTCGGCCGACTAGAGCCTGGGCCAGGTGGTCCGGAAGGTCTGGTCGTCGGTCATCGCGGGCGGGTACGCCGCCGGGGCCTGCTCCAGGCCGAAGCCTGCCAGCAGGAACTCGGCGTAACGGCGCCAGGCCTCGGGCGCGATGTCGTGGGTGCGGTCCGCGACGGCGCCGATCATGTACAGGTAGGCGTACACGTCGGAACTGGCGAAGTCCTCGCGGACCGCGCCCGCCGCCAGGGCGCGGGCCACCATGCCGTCCACGTGCCGCCCGAGTTCCTCACGCATCGCGACGGTCGGTCCCGCTTCGAGGTTCGTGTGGGCGAGGATCACGTCCAGCGCCCGGTCCCGGGCCCGCAGCCGGGCCGCCTCCAACAGGTAGTGGCGCAGTGCCTGTCCGGGGTCCGCGTGTTCCTCGGCCTCCGCCGCCAGCCGCAGGAACCCGGTGAACCGCTCGGTGAACAGCGCGTCCATCAGCGTCCGCAGGTCCGGGAAGCGGCGGTACACCGTGCCGACCCCGACACCGGCCTCATGGGCGATCTCGTTGAGGGTGGCCACGGAACCCCGCTGCGCGAACAACCGGTCGGCCGTGTCCATGATCAGCCGGCGGTTCCGTTCCGCGTCCGCGCGCAGGGGGCGCTGCATGTCCTGGCTCACGCCACGACATTCTCCACCATCTCCGTCCGCCGCAGCCGTCCGGCCAGCACCAGCCCGCCGGTCACGGCGCTCCAGAGCAGCCAGGAGTAGACCCCGCCGCGTTCGAACGCCCCGGCCGTGCCGGTCGAGATGGTCACGCCCAGCTCGCTCAGCAGGCCCAGCACGCCGACCGTGACGCTGAAGACGCGGTACGGCCGTGGCAGGCCGAGGCCGCGCAGGCGTCCCGCCATGATCACCACCGTGTTGGCGCACAGGATGCCGATCATGGCCGCGACGACATGGATGACCAGGCTGTACCGGGGCCCCGCCGCGGAGCCGTGGAAGACGCCGATGAGCACGAAGGCCACTCCGTGGGTGACGCCGAGGACGGTCAGGACGCGCCGCATCCGGCCCTCGACCAGCCGGGCCAGCAGGACGACCGCGGTCGCGAACAGGATTCCCTGGACCGCGAACGACGTGTCCATCAGCGTGTGCGCGGGGGAGCAGATCTCCCGCCCCTGGAACTTCGTGCCGCACTCGGGCACGCCGAGGTCGCTTATGTAGTTCCGTGCGTAGCTGTAGGGCGGATCGCTCCAGGCCGCCGCGGCGACGCCTTCGGCGATCACCCACTGCAGCGCGTTCACCACCAGGACGACGGCTCCCACCGGAAGCCAGTTGCTGCGCGACATCGGCACCTCTCACGTTTCGGACGACGGCTGCGCAGCCACCGTAACACTAACCGGATACTTCTATCCGCTTACGTGGTACGGCTGCGCGGACGGTCGCCGGCCGTCACGCGGAGTGCATGAATGGTGGCGTCGAGGTGAAGGGCGGGTCCGACTCGTCGGACAGCATGAAGACGTTCGGGGCGAGGATCCGCGGTGGCCCGCGCCCTTGGGGGCGGGCGCGGCGCGCACGCTGTCGCCGACTGGCGGTCAGTTCAGGGTCGTCTCGCAGCGCAGCGCCCGGTCCGGGCCCAACCGGCGTACCGGACCTGTCAGTCGGAGGTGGGTCACCGACCGTACCTCCGCGCTCGAAGCCGCCACCCGCAGCTCCAGGGCCCCCGGCTCCACCACCCGCGCCCCCTCCCGGTCCGTGAACGCCGACAGGTCCGCGTGGAAGTGGAAGGTGAGCTGCCGGGATTCGCCGGGGGCGAGTGTCACCCGCTGGTAGCCGATCAGGCGGACGTCCGGGCGGGTCACCGAGGCCACCGGGTCGTGCAGGTAGAGCTGGACGACCTCGGCGCCCGCCCGTTCGCCCGTGTTGCGGACCGCCACCGTCACGTCGTGCGAACCGTCCGTGCCGATCTCGGCCGACGGGGGTGACGTCGGCTCCCAGGCGAAGCTCGTGTACGAGCGGCCGTGGCCGAAGGCGTACAGCGGGGTCGGGTCCAGGTTGCTGACCTCGCCCGCGAGGCCCAGCGGGGGCTGGAGGTAGGTCCAGGGCTGGCCGCCCGGCACCCGCGGGACGCTGACCGGGAGGCGGCCCGACGGGTTGACGCGGCCCGACAGCACTCCCGCCACCGCCGGGCCGCCCTCCTCCCCGGGGAAGAACGCCTGCACCACCGCGCCGAGCCGGCCGTGCCAGCGGCCCAGTGCGTACGGGCGGCCGGTGAGGAGGACGAGGACCACCGGGACGCCCGTCGTGAGCAACGCGTCCAGCAAGTCGGCCTGCACGCCGGGGAGTTCCAGGTCCGTCACGTCGCAGCCCTCGCCCGACGTGCCCCGGCCGAACAGGCCCGCGCGGTCGCCGAGCACCGCCACGCACACGTCCGCCTCCGCGGCGCGGGCCACCGCCTCCTCGAAGCCGGCGGTGTCGGGGTCCGAGACGTCGCAGCCCTCGGCGAACGTCACCTTCGCGTCGGGGAGTTCGGCGCGGAGGGAGTCGAGGACGGTCGGGATGGCGATGCCCAGGTCGGCCTCGGGGTGGTGGGTGAGGACGTGGGACGGGAAGGAGTAGCAGCCGAGCATCGCGAGCGCGTCGGCGGCTCGGGGACCCACCACCGCGATGCGGGTGTCGGGGGCGAGGGGGAGGGCGCCGTCCGGGTTGTCCAGCAGGACCACGGACTCCTCGGCCAGCCGGCGGGCCAGCGCACGGTTCGCCGACGAGTCGAGGTCGATCGGGCCGTCCCGTACGGGTTCCGGGGTCCAGTCCTCGTCCAGCAGGCCCAGGTCGCACTTCTGGAGCAGCACCCGGCGGGCCGCACGGTCCACGAGCGACTCCGGGATCGTGCCTTCCCGGACCGCCGCCACCAGCGGGCGGCCGTAGCACTTCAGGGTCGGCAACTCGACGTCGATGCCGGCCTCAAGGGCGAGGTGGGCCGCCTCCGCCTCCGTGCCGGCGACCCGGTGCAGGGTCTGGAGGAAGCCGATGCCGAAGTAGTCGGCGACGACCGTGCCGTCGAACCCCCAGTCCGTGCGCAGGAGTTCGGTCAGCAGGCGGGGGTCCGCGGAGGCCGGGACGCCGTCCGTCTCGTTGTACGCCGCCATCACCGAGCGGGCCCCGCCCTCGCGGAGCGCCATCTCGAACGGGAGGAGGGTGACGTCCGCGAACTCCCGGACCCCCGCCCGGACCGGGGCGAGGTTGCGGGCACCGACGGAGGAGGCGTAGCCGGCGAAGTGCTTGAGGGTGGCGATGACCCCGGCCTGCTCCAGGCCCCGGACATAGGCGGAGCCGACCGTGCCGACCAGGTACGGGTCCTCGCCGATCGTCTCCTCGACCCGTCCCCAGCGCGGGTCGCGGACCACGTCCAGGACGGGGGCCAGGCCCTGGTGGACGCCGACCGAGCGGAGGTCGTGGCCGATGCGCCGGCCCAGCTCCTCGACCAGCGGCGGGTCGAAGGCGGCGCCCCAGGCGAGCGGGACCGGGTAGGCCGTCGCCTGCCAGGCCGTGAAGCCGGCCAGGCACTCCTCGTGGGCGATCGCCGGGATGCCGAAGCGGCCGGCCGCGGTGATCCGGCGCTGGGCGCGGGCCAGCGCTCGTGCGCCCAGCGCCGGGGCCACCGGGGCGGTGCCGAAGGAACGGGTCAGCTGGCCGAGGCCGAGGGTGATCAGCTCGTCCCAGTCGTACTCGGCGGTCATCTCGCGTTGCAGCGGGGCGACCCCGTCGCCGTCCGTGGCGGCGCCCACCCACACCCCGTACAGCTGGGCGGTCTTCTCCTCCAGGGTCATCCGGGTGAGCAGATCGTCGACGCGGGTGGCGGCGGGCAGTGCGGGGTCGCGCCAAGGAGCGGTGGTCATGAAACTCCCGTCTCTGCTCTCTGCGGCGCGACTCCGCTGTGGAGCCTGCCGCGAGGTTCTCTGCTACGAACGCTGCTACGAATGTTTCGTACCACACACCGAATGTTCCGGGAACCTATGGCGTGCGAAGGTCTTCGTCAAGGGGGAGCGCGGGGATACGATCGCGGGCATGACGCCTTCGAAGCCCACAGAAACGCAGACGGCGACGCTCGCCGAAATCGCCCGTGAGGCCGGCGTGTCCGCTCCGACTGTTTCGAAGGTCCTCAACGGCCGCGCCGACGTCGCCCCGGCGACCCGTACCCGGGTCGAGGAGCTGCTGCGCGCCTACGGCTACCGGCGGCGCCGCGCCGAGGCCTCCCGGTCACCGTTGATCGACCTGGTCTTCCACGAACTGGAGAGCGCGTGGGCGATGGAGGTCATCCGGGGGGTGGAGAACGTGGCCCGGGACGCCGGGCTGAGTGTGGTGCTCAGCGAGAGCGCCGGGCGGCTCACCCCGGGGCGGACCTGGGCGGACCAGGTGGCCGCGCGGCGGCCGCACGGGGTGGTGCTGGTGCTGTCGGGGCTCGACGAGTCGCAGCGGGCGCTGCTGCTGAGCCGGTCGATCCCGTTCGTGGTGATGGACCCGGCGGGGGACCCGGGGCCGGACGTGCCGTCGATCGGGGCGACCAACTGGCAGGGCGGGCTCGCCGCCACCCGGCACCTGGTCGAGCTGGGGCACCGGCGCATCGGGGCGATCAGCGGGCCGTCCCGGATGATGTGCAGCCGGGCCCGGGTGGACGGCTACCGGGCCGCGCTGGAGACCGCCGGGCTCCCCGTCGACCCGGCCCTGATCAAGGCCGGCGACTTCCACCACGACGCCGGCTACCGGCTCGGCCTGGAGCTGCTGCGCATGCCGGACCGGCCGACCGCGATCTTCACCGGCAACGACCTCCAGGCCCTCGGGCTCTATGAGGCCGCGCGCGAGCTGGGGCTGCGGATCCCGGAGGACGTGAGCATCGTCGGGTTCGACGATCTGCCGGTGGCCCGCTGGGTGGGGCCGCCGCTGACGACCGTACGGCAGCCGCTGACCGAGATGGCCGAGGCGGCGGCGCGGCTGGTCCTTGAGATGGGGCGGGCGGAGGAGGCGACCACCGCGACCCGGGTGGAGCTGGCGACCAGCCTGGTGGTGCGGTCGAGCACGGCGGCGCCCGCGGCTTCGTGAGGGCGGTGGCCGGATGTTGACGTATTGACGGGTGGTGCGCGCGTCTACACACTCCTCCGAAGCCAATCGGTTGTATGACCGAAACTTTCGGAGGTACCCGCAATGAGATCTCTGAGAACAGGCTTATCCCTGGCGGCACTGGTCACCGGCGCCGCCCTGCTGTGCACGGCGCCCGCGGCGCACGCCGCCGACACCCCGCTGCGCGACCTCGCCGCCGCGAAGGGCAAGGTCATCGGCACCGCGGTCACCGGCTCCAAGCTCACCGGCACCTACGGCGACCTGGCCGGCAGCCAGTTCAGCTCGCTGACGCCGGGCAACGCCATGAAGTGGGGGACGGTCGAGCCCACCCAGGGCACCTTCAACTGGACCGAGGCCGACCAGATCGTGGCCTTCGCCCAGGCCCACAACCAGCAGGTGCGCGGCCACACCCTGGTCTGGCACAGCCAGAACCCCAGCTGGCTGACGAACGGCACCTGGACCTCCGCGCAGCTCAGCAGCCTGCTGCAGAACCACATCAGCACCGAGGTCGGCCGCTACAAGGGGAAGATCGCGGCCTGGGACGTCGTCAACGAACCCTTCAACGAGGACGGCACCTACCGGTCGACGCTCTGGTACAACGGCCTCGGTTCCGACTACATCGCCAACGCCCTGACCTGGGCCCACGCGGCCGACCCGGCCGCCAAGCTGTACATCAACGACTACAACGTCGAGGGCGTCGACGCGAAGAGCACCGCCCTGTACAACCTGGTGAAGTCGCTCAAGGCGGCCGGCGTCCCGATCGACGGGGTCGGCCTGCAGGCCCACCTCATCCTCGGCCAGGTGCCGGCCACCCTCCAGCAGAACATCCAGCGCTTCGCCGACCTGGGCGTGGACGTGGCGATCACCGAGCTGGACATCCGGATGGCACTGCCCTCCGACAGCACCGAACTCGCCCAGCAGAAGGCCGACTTCAAGTCGGTGGTGGCCGCGTGCGTGGCGGTGAGCCGCTGCGTCAACGTCACCGTGTGGGGCTTCACCGACTCCGACTCCTGGGTGGACAGCACCTTCCCGGGGTACGGCGCGGCGACCCCGTACGACGCCAACTACGCGCCGAAACCGGCGTACTACGGCATCGCGGAAGCGCTCGGCGGGACCACGACCACCCCGCCGCCGACCGGTGCCTGCACCGCCGCCTACAGCGTGGGCAGCCAGTGGAACACCGGGTTCACCGGCCAGGTGACCGTCTCCTGCTCGGGCGCCTCGCTCTCGTCCTGGAACGTGAACTGGACGTACGGCGCGGGGCAGCAGATCACCCAGGCCTGGAACGCCGTCTGCACCCAGTCGGGCGCGGCCGTGTCCTGCGCGAACGCCTCCTACAACGGGGCCGTGCCGGACGGGGGTTCGGTGACCTTCGGGTTCAACGCGTCCTGGAGCGGGAGCAATCCGGTGCCGACGGTCACGCTGAGTTCGGGCTGAGAAGGGTGAGATTTTCCGAAGAAAACCCTCTCGCGGCGCTCGCGCTAACAGTCCCCTAATAATTCGGACTTACGTTCCTGCCTTGTGACGGGACACGAGGAGCAAGGCGACGCGGGCAGACGGGTGGGCCGGCGGTCGAGAGCGCTGAAGATCGTCGGCCTCACCCTGGCGGGGGTCATGACGCTCGGCATCGCCGGCGCTGGGTGGGTCTACTGGCACCTCAACGACAACATCAAGAGCGTCGACATCAACAGCGCGCTCGGGGACGACCGCCCGGCGAAGGCGGTGACGACGCCGACGGCCACCGCGTCCGCGTCCGCCTCCGCGTCCCCGCTGCCCACCGGCTCGGTGAACATCCTGGTGCTGGGCTCGGACTCGCGCAGCGGCAAGGAGAACAAGAAGCTCGGCGGCGGCAGCAGTTCGGGCGCCCGCTCCGACACCGCGATGGTTGTCCACATCGACGCCGGCCGGACCTCGGCCACCGTCGTCAGCATCCCGCGCGACACCCTGGTCACCCGGCCCTCCTGCCCGCTGTCCTCCGGCGGCTCGACGTCCGTCGCCTACAACGCGATGTTCAACAGCGCCTACTCGGTGGGCGGGGCGGTGTGCGCGGTCAAGACGGTCGAGTCGATCACCGGCGTCCGCATGGACCACTACCTGGAGATCGACTTCTCGGGCTTCGCGAAGCTGGTCGACGCGCTCGGCGGGGTGACCGTGACCACCGACCAGGACATCAGCGACGACGACAGCCACCTGCACCTGAAGAAGGGCACCCACCACCTGAATGGCACCCAGGCCCTGGCCCTGGCCCGTACCCGGCACGGCATCGGCGACGGCAGCGACCTGGGCCGGATAGGCCTCCAGCAGAAACTGGTGAAGGCCCTCCTCGACCAGATGGCCTCCAGCAGCCTGCTGACCAACCCGGCCAAGCTCTACGAGGTCGCCGACGCGGTCACCTCCAGCCTCACCACCGACACCGGACTGGACTCGCTGAGCGAACTGATGCGCCTGGGCCAGAGCCTGAAGGGCCTGACCTCGGACAACGTCAAGACGGTGATGATGCCGGTGGTGACGGCCCCGTCCGACCCGAACCGGGTGGTCGCGAAGGAGCCGGCGGCGAGCGACCTGTGGGAGTCCCTGCGGTAGGCGCCGCGCCCCCTACGCGCCCTCTCCGCCCCGGACGGGCCGCCGGGCAACCATCCGGGCGGCCGGTGGGTCTGACGTGGTGACCAGTTCACCGTAATCGGGGGTTTCACCGGTGTTCTCCATACGTTCGCATGCTCACTGGGCGGTACCGCTCGCCCTGACCCTGACCGCTCTCGGCACGGCCGTCCCCGTCGCCTCCGCGACCGGCCGGGCGGCCTCCGCCGCGCCGGTCCGGGCCGCACCAGTCCGGGACGACTTCGACGGCGACGGCTACGCCGACCTGGCCGTCGGCGCCCCGGGAGCCACCGTGGCCGGACAGGCCAGGCCGGTGCCATGACCGTGATGTACGGCGGTCCGCACGGCCTGACCACCGCCCGCCGGACCGTCGTCACCCGCGCCACCTCGGGTGTCCCGGGCAGCCCCGCGAAGAACCAGGGCTTCGGCGCCCAGCTCGCCAAGGGCGACCTCGACGGCGACGGCTACGCCGACCTGGTCGTCTCGGACGCCGACGCCACCGCCGGCGCGGTGGTGCTCTGGGGCGGCCCGCACGGGCTGTCCGGCGGTACGGCGCTCCCGGCGAGCGACACCCAGACCGGCGACTTCGACGGGGACGGCCGGCTCGACCTGGCCCTCTTCCGCACGGGCAACGCCGTCGGGGACGACCCGGTGGGGACGACGGCCAGGATCTGGACCGGGCCGATCAGCCGCGCCGGCACCCCGGCCGCCGTGTCCGCCCTCCCCGACCTCGCCGAGGACGTGCGGGACGGCGTCGCCGGGGACGTCAACGGCGACGGCCGCTCGGACCTGGCGGTGACCGCGTACTGCGGCGACGGCAACGACTGCTCCTACCTCTACCTCAGCGGCCGCTCGGGCCTCACCCGGGTCACCGACACCCCCGGCGGCTCCTCCGTCGCACTCGGCGACTTCAACGGGGACGGTTACGACGACCTCGTCTCCGGCTTTCCCTTCGGCGAGCAGATCCAGCTGGCCTACGGTTCCGCGAGCGGGCTCGGCGGACGGTCGACGTGGCGGACGTACTCGCAGGACACCGCGGGGGTGCCCGGCGCAACGGAAGACGGCGACCTGTTCGGCTCGTCGCTCGCCGCCGGGGACATCACCGGGGACGGCATCGACGACCTGGTGGTCGGGGTGCCCGGTGAGAACGGCTACCAGGGCATGGTCGACGTCCTGCGCGGCAGCCGCTCGGGCCTGACGGGCGCCGGCGCCCAGGGCTTCACCCAGAACACCGAGGGCGTGCCCGGGACCGCGGAGCCGAACGACTCCTTCGGCGCCACGGTCCGTCTCCTCGACATCAACGGCAACGGCTACGCCGACCTGGCCGCGGCGGCGCCGGGCGAGGACGCCGGGAACGGCGCGGTGTGGGAGCTGCGCGGCCGGCCGACGGGCCTGGTCACGGACGCGGCACTGGTCTTCGGGCCGCGCGCGGTGGGGGCGCCGTACGCGAAGGCGGCGTTCGGCGGCGCCCTGCGCTGACGCCCGCAGGGGGCGGCGGAAAAAAACTTCGGGGAATTCCGGCGAGCGTGTCGATCGGGGTGCGGGCCGTTCGACGCAAGGGTGAGATGCGGGGAGAGACCCCGCCGGAAACCGAGGAGTCACCATGCCCCGTTACCTGTCGCTCGTACGGATCGACGAGACCACCGCTCCCGCCGAGGGGCCCAGCCAGGAGCTGATGCAGCGGATGGGCGAGCTGATCGAGGAGATCACCAAGGCCGGCGTGATGCTGGACACCGCAGGGCTCACGCCGACCTCGCAGGGCACTCGGGTGCACTGGGAGGGCGGCAGGATCTCCGTCACCGACGGGCCGTTCACCGAGTCCAAGGAGGTCATCGGCGGTTACGCGATCATGCAGTGCAAGGACAAGGCCGAGGCCCTGGAGTGGACCAAGCGGTTCCTCAAGGTGCACGAGGAGTTCTGGACCGTGACCTGCGAGGTCCGGGAGATCGCGGAGGGCTGACCCTCGCCGGCCTTCGCCGACCTTCCTGGCGTCCGTCCGGCGGTGGGTGTTGCATGGGGGGCTGTGAGCACACAGCCCCCCGCCGAGGCCTCCGCCGAGGCCGGCACCGACATCGACACCGAGGCCGACGCCCGCCGCGCCATCGAGACCGTCTTCCGGCTCGAATCGCCCCGCGTGATCGCCGGCGTCGCCCGGGTCGTCCGGGACGTCGGCATCGCGGAGGAGCTGGCGCAGGACGCGCTGGTGGCCGCCCTGGAGCAGTGGCCGAGGGACGGCGTGCCCGACAACCCGGGCGCCTGGCTGATGGCCACCGCCCGCCACCGCGCCGTCGACCTGGTCCGGCGCCGGGAGAACTACGCCCGCAAGCTCGCGGAGATCGGCCGCAGCACGGAGGCGACGGCGCCGCCCGAGGAGCCCGCCGACCCGGAGGACATCGACGACGACCTGCTCCGGCTGGTCTTCACCACCTGTCATCCGGTGCTGTCGCCCGAGGCCCGCACCGCCCTCACCTTGCGCCTCCTCGGCGGTCTGAGCACGGCCGAGATCGCCCGCGCCTTCCTCGTCCCCGAGCCGACGATCGCCCAGCGCATCGTCCGCGCCAAGCGCACCCTCGCGACGAGGAACATCGCCTTCGAGGTGCCGTACGGCCCCGACCGGGAGGCCCGGCTCGGCTCGGTCCTGGACGTCATCTATCTCATCCACAACGAGGGTTACGCGGCCACCGCGGGCGACGACTGGCTGCGCCCGTCGCTGTGCGAGGACGCGCTGCGGCTGGCCCGCGTCCTGTCCGCCCTGATGCCGAAGGAACCGGAGGTGCACGCCCTCACCGCCCTCCTCGAATTCCAGTCCTCCCGTACGGCCGCCCGCACCGGCCCCGACGGCGCACCGGTCCTCCTGCGGGACCAGAACCGCCGCCGCTGGAACCGCATGCTCATCGCCCGCGGCATCAGGGCCCTCGCCCGCGCGGACGCCACGGCGACCGGCGCCCCGGGGCCGTACGCCCTCCAGGCGGCCATCGCGGCCTGCCACGCGCACGCGTACACCTACGAGGAGACCGACTGGACCGCCATCGCCACCCTGTACGGGCTGCTCGCGGCCCGCTCCCCGTCCCCGGTCGTCGAGCTGAACCGGGCGGTGGCCGTCTCGATGGCGGACGGCCCGGCGGCCGCCCTGGCGATCGTGGACCCGCTGACCGCCGAACCCGCCCTGCGCGGTTACCACCTGCTGCCGAGCGTGCGCGGCGACCTGCTGGCCCGCCTCGGGCGCAGGGCCGAGGCCCGCACGGAGTTCGAACGGGCGGCGGGGCTGGCGCGCAACGAGCGGGAACGGGAGCTGCTGCTGCGGCGGGCCCGGGAGTTGGGATGAGCCGCAGGCCTGAGAGAGCTCAGCGTAGCCAGTCCGTGGTCTGCCACAGCCGTACGGTCATGTCGGCGCCGACAGTGGCGAGCAATTCGCCGTTGGGACTGAACGTCAGGGCCTCGATCCCTCCGGAGTGCCCGGCGGGGGAGGCGACATGGACCGGCTCGCCGTAGGTATATCTCCAGATGTGCAGATGGCCTTCGTCATTGTCGACGGTGGCCAATAGCGGCGCACTGGGATTGACCGCCAGGTGATAGGCGGAGACATGCCATGCAGTGCGAGACCACGGCGATGCGGGTGTGCGTCGAGTCCACAACTCCGACCGGTCGTCGTTGTCTTCGGAGTTGCTTTTGACGAACGCGAGCAGGAGACCGTCCCGATTGACGGAGAGCTCGCGGAGGGACGAACTCCCGACACCCTTCGTGGATGTCAACGGCCGGGCTTCGCGTGCCAGTGAGGGGACTGCACAGCGCCATGTGGCCCCGGTCCCGTCGAGGACGATCAGGTCGCCGGCGGAATCGAAGACGAGCGACGAAAACCCCGCATCGCCACCGTTCTCCTGGGCGACGGGAGCGCTGGTGAAGGTCCGGTCGGCTCCTCCTTCCCAGAGCCACAACCCGGAGCCGTCGGTGGCCGCGAACAGGTCGCCTGCAGGGGAGAACGCCATCTCCGGAGTCGCGCCGACGGAAGCTTTGAGCATCTTCCTCGTCGGGGTCCCACGCCGCATGTCCCAGACACCGGCCGTGTCGGCATCGCCGATGGCGACGAGTGGACGGTCAGGATGACAAGCCAGGCGGATCACCGGCAGATCGTCCGTGGAACGCCTGACCGGTTGGCGGCCGTCCGGCAGAAAGCGACGTTCGTGGTCCCAGAGCCAGACCGACCCGTCCTCCGCACCGATGGCGATCACCGTGTCCTGACGCGGGTGGAACGCGACCGCGGACATCGGTGAGGACGCGGCGAACACCTTGTAGCTCTCGTCCCGGACTCCGCTGCCGACGGCGGCCGCGACCGTCGCCGCGGCACCGGCGGTGAGGACCAGCCGCCGCCGCACGGCGTTGTGCACCACCGGAGACCTCTGGCCCTCCGCATACCGAGGCAGCCCCGCGAGCGTCTCCTGCAGTCGGACATGCCGGAACTGATAGACGCCGCCGGACTGCCGGAGCAGTTCTCTACGGCGCGCGTCGGCGAGGAATTCCATCAGTCGCAGGGGGAGCCGCCCGCGAACGGCGAGAAAGAGTCTGACCAGGAGGAAGCGGGGCCAGGCCCGGGTGAGCAGGAGCAGGAGCGCGAAGACGATTCCCGGCAGCACGACGGTCAGTCCGACCCGGATGGGGAGGTTGGGGTCCATGGCTCCGAGCACGGTGTGCCACTTGGCCGTCGCGAGGGCCCTGACGTCCGGAGTTCCCGGCCAGCCCACCCAGTCGTTGGCGACACGGCTTAGCCATGCGCCGCACAGCACCCCGCTGTACCAAACCGGCAATCCGAGTGTGGCCACCATGCATCCGGCCACCACCGCTCCGGTGAGTGCCGACGCACGATCCTGCTCGACGGACTTCGCGGGACTGACTTGCGCCGCGTGAGTGGGAGGGGCGTCGAGCCAGTTGTGGACCGCCAATGTCAAGCCGATGACGATCAGCAGCCCGAGGCAGACCATGAACATCTCGTAGTACAGCTCGACGGCCTCGAAGGAGCCCGGACCTTCGTCCTGCACCAGTGCGGCGAAGCAGGTGACCCCCGCGAGCAGGGGCGCCACGGCGACTGCGGTGAGCATCAGCCCGGTGCGGAATCCCCGTCGAAGCCGGCCCAGCGAACCCCGCGCAGCGAAGGAGAGCCGCCCTGGCACGGCCCCCGGCGTCGAATGCCAGACGATGGTCGACAAGAGTGCGAAGCCGCCCCCGACGGAACCACCGATCACCGGCAGGACGCTGACCGGGTTCGCCTCGAGGACATCGGCGGCGACGATCCAGCCCGCGGAACCAACCGCAAGCACGAGTCCGGCAACAACGCCCAGTGCGGGTGCGAACCACGGTGACAACAGCCGCCCGCTCATCCGCCACCAGGCCAGGTCGCGTTCGCGGTGGTCGTGCAGATAGCAGGCGAGGAAGGTCAGCCATTCCCGGGCCTGGGCGGCGGTCCAGGAGCCGCTGCCTCCGTTGTCGGGGAGCCGAGGATCCGGGGCATATGCGGCGTCGATCAGCAGGTCGGTGAGGTGCTGTTCGACCGCGAGCCGGCAGTCGAACCTTGCGGTGTCCAGGAGCTCCGCCGGATCCCGGCCGAGCCGTTGGTAGACGAGCCGCGCCGAGGTCACCATCAGAGGCGTGGAGAGGGCCGCGGCGATCGGGCTGTCGGGGCGGGAGCGCACCTGCTGGTAGACCGGGGCCCAATCGGTTGTCGTGGGCCACTCCATGTCCCGCAGATAGGCGATCACGTCACCGGGGGAGACGGGAGTCACCTCGATCACCGGCGCCTCCCGCAGGGTCGGGGCGCCGCCACGGATCAGGTCCTCGTACTCTGCCGCCCGGCAGGTGACCACGATGGGGCGCTCCACTCCGATCGCGGTGTTGATGCCGCGGATGGCGCTGCGCCGTGCCGACTCCGGGATCTCGTCCAGGCCGTCCAGGACGGGCAGCAGCAGGCCGTGCGTGAGCAGAACACGGGGAATCTCCGGACGGCTGCCGTAGTACGGCAGCGCCAGGGCCCTGACGATCCAGTCGTCGAGAGGCTCACGGACCGGGTCCCAGGAGGACGCGGGCAGCAGGACCGGCACGGGGCCGCCTGGTTCGCGCGCGTTCAGCAGACCCAGTGTCAGGAGGATCGCGAGCACGCTCTTGCCGGCGCCGGGCTCGCCGATGGCGACGAGTCGGCGATTGGGCAACCGGCCGTACCCGTCGGCAAGTTGGTCGACCACCTCGTGGAACCGGCCGTCAAGCCTGCCGTTCAGTCGCATGCGCAGCACCCGAGCGCTCGCTGTGCGCGGCAGCTGGGCGATGTTCCGGTCTGTCGCCGACCAGGACAGCGGCAGAACACGCGGATCATGCAGGCCCCGGGCCGTCGCCTCGTCCAGCCACTGTTCCTTGAGGATGAGAGCCAGGTCGTCGGCGAGCGCTGCGGGATTCAGCGGTGCCGTTTCGTCGCGGAAGAAGTCCGCCAGGGCGAGAAAGAGAGAGACGAGACCGACGAACAGGCCTGCCACCGTGGACGCAAGGTCGACGTGTTCAGCTTCACCGTCCAGCAGCATCCAGCCGCCGAGCCCCGTGCCGGCGATCGCTGTGGCCAGCAGCAGACCGCCACGGATCAGCCGCCTTCGGGATCGCCGTCGCATGCTCCAGGTCACGGCAGCATGGTGGGGCGATGTCGACGGCGGCGTCCGGGAGAGTACGGGTGCGTCACCCCAACGGGTGGCCCACCAGCATCGTCGGCGCCCCCGCCACCCGGGTCAGGAACACGGTCGCCGCGTTCGGCCCGTGCGGCTTGACCTTCCTGCGCAGTTCCTCCGGCTCCACCGCCGACCCGCGCTTCTTCACGGTCAGGGTGCCGACCTCGCGCTCGCGCAGCAGTGCCTTCAGCTTCTTCACGTTGAAGGGGAGCTGGTCGGTGATCTCGTACGCGGTCGCGTAGGGGGTGGCCCGGAGCGTGTCGGCCGTGATGTACGCGATCGTCGGGTCGACGAGGCCGCCGGTGAGCTCCTCGGCGGCCTCGGCGACCAGGTGGGCGCGGATGACGGCGCCGTCCGGCTCGTAGAGGTAGCGGCCGACCGGCCGGACGGCGGGGTCGGGGAGGCCGCGGCCGAGCAGGGTGCGCGGGCCGGGCAGGAGGGTGGCGCGGACGGCTCCCGGGGCGCCGGTGCCGAACCAGAGGACGGCCTCCTTCACGTCACCCGCGTCCGAGATCCACTCCGCCTCGGCGTCCGCCGGGACCGCCTCGTGCGGGATGCCGGGGGCGATCTTCAGCGCGGCCACTCGGGCGGTCGACGCGGCCTCGACCGCCCAGGATAGGGGTGGTGAGTAGGCCTCCGGGTCGAAGATGCGGCCGCGGCCGCCGCGCCGGGCCGGGTCGACGAAGACGGCGTCGTGGCCGGCCGTGTCCACCTCCTGGACGTCCGCCTCCCGGACCTCGATCAGATCGGCGAGCCCGAGCGCGTCGGCGTTCGCCCGCGCGGTGGCCGCCGTCAGCGGATCCCGGTCCACGGCGAGGACGCGGATGCCCGCCCGTGCGAGCGCGATCGCGTCGCCCCCGATCCCGCAGCACAGGTCGGCCACCGAGGTCACCCCGAGCGCCTTCATCCGCTCCGCCCGGTACGTGGCGACACTCGCCCGCGTCGACTGCTCGACCCCGTTCGGCGTGAAGAACATGCGGCCCGCGTCCGCGTCCCCGAACTTCGCCGCCGCCCGCTGCCGCAGCCGGGCCTGGGCCAGCGCGGCCGACACCAGATCGGCGGGGTGCTCGCGGCGCAGCCGGGTGGCCACGGCGAGCTCGTCGGCGGGCGCGGTGCCGCGCACCTCGTCGAGGAGGGCGCGGCCCTCGGGGGTGAGGAGGGTGAGGAGGGGCGAGAGGTGGTCGTTCACCGGGTCATTGTCGGCCAGTCGGTGGATGGTTCGCCTCCGGCCGAGGTGTCTGCCCGGGTTCCGGGGAGGTGCCTGGAAGGATCCGACGCCATGCGAGCAGTCGTACAAAATGACAAAAATAGGTCGGTATTGGTGATCGCCGCCCTCTCCGTCGCTGCCGTCGCCGTCGTCTCCGGCTGTGCCGGGCCGGGGGACGAGGCCGAGGTCCGCCCCGCCGCGGGCCAGCAGGCCCACCGGGCCGCCGCCCCCGACTCCCACGCCGACCTGGTCGCCGCCGCCAGGCGCTGGGGGCTGGACGCGGTCCCGCTGCGGCCCCCGGCCCCGCCGGCGCACAAGCCGAGGATCACCGCTCGCGACGGCTTCGAGGTGGACGGCCAGGTGGAGGACGACCTGCCCCCGGTCTTCACCACGATCCCGACCAGGAAGAAGGTCGTCTTCCTCACCATCGACGACGGCGCCGAGAAGGACCCCGACTTCCTGCGGATGATGAGCCAGCTGCAGATCCCGTACACCGCGTTCCTCAGCAACTACCTGGTCAAGGACGACTACGGCTACTTCCGCCGGATGCAGGCCGAGGGCCACACCCTCAACAACCACACCCTCACCCACCCCTACCTGCCGGGGCTGACCTACGACGAGCAGAAGCACGAGATCTGCGGCATGCAGGAGATCATGAGGAAGCAGTTCGGCAGGGCGCCGACGGTCTTCCGCCCGCCCTACGGCAACTACAACGGCGACACCCTGCGCGCCGCCAAGTCCTGCGGCATCAAGTACGCGCCGATCTGGGACGAGGAGGTGTTCGTCGACCACTGGGAGTACCGCGAGTGGGACCGCGGACTGCACCCCGGTGACATCGTCCTCACGCACTTCCGGGGCCGCAACGACTGGGACGGCACCATGGTCGACGACATGCGCCGCTTTCTGAACAAGGTCACCCGCGACGGCTACGCGGTGGCGCGCCTGGAGGACTACCTGTGAGCCGACCGAGGGCGACGGCCGCTGTCCTGGCCGCCGCCCTCCTGGCCGCCGTCCTGCCCGTGTCGGCCTGCGCCCCGTCCGTCGACCCCATCGAACGGCTCGGCAGGAAGGCGGCCGACCGGGTGCACCCGCACGGCCCCACCGGCCTGCCGCCGTACCGCCGGTGGGGCCTGGCCGCGCCCCTCTCCCCGGCGCCCCGCCCGCCGCTGCACCCGCTGTCCTTCCGCGCCGCCCTGCCGCCGGTCGTCGACCACATCCCCACGTCCGACCGGGTCGTCTTCCTCACCTACGACGACGGCGCCGAGAAGGACCCCCGCTTCGTCGACATGGTCCGCGAACTGCGCCTGCCGGTGAGCATGTTCCTCACGGACAGCGTGGTCGGCCCCGGCTACGGCCACTTCGCCCGCCTGCAGTCGGTCGGCGCGAGCGTCCAGAACCACACCCTCGACCACCCGGCCATGCCCGGGCTGCCGTACGCCGGCCAGCGCGCGGAGATCTGCGGCCAGCAGGAGAAGCTGAAGTCGCGCTTCGGCATCCGCCCCCGCCTCTTCCGTCCGCCCTACGGCACCTACGACACCACCACCCTGCGCGCGGCCGCCGACTGCGGGGTCACGGCGGTGGTCCTGTGGCGGGCGGCGATGACCCCCGACGGCATCACCTACCGCGGCGGGGACAAGCGGCTCCGCCCCGGTGACATCGTCCTGGTGGGCCCCGACGAGGCCCTCGGCCCGACCCTCAGGGAGCGCACCGCCCGGCTGCTGCGCCGGGTGCAGGCGAGCGGGCTGACGGTGGGTCGTCTTGAGGACTACCTCTAGTCCGGCAGGACTGCGAACTTCAATGCTCAAGTGATCTACGGTGCCCATAGCTGGCTCTTACAGGATAGTTGAACGCGTGATAACTTGAATATTCACGTTATCAGATCCTTGTGTGGAGCGGGAGGCACGGCATGGGCGCACTACTGGCACCCGGTGTGGAGGTGCGGCGCGGTGACGCGCGGCTCGAGAGCCGGCTGTCCTGGCTCGACTCGAAGCACTCGTTCTCCCTCGGCACGCACCGGCCGGACCCGGCCAACACGCACCACGGGGTGCTGCTGGTCCACAACGAGGACCTGGTGCAGCCCGGGACGGGCTTCGAGACCCACCCGCACCGGGACATGGAGATCGTCACCTGGGTGCTCCAGGGCTCGCTGGTCCATCAGGACTCCGGCGGCCACTCCGGGGTGATCTACCCGGGCCTGGCCCAGCGGATGAGCGCCGGCACCGGCAT
Organism: Streptomyces sp. NPDC054770; assembly: GCF_053611985.1. Lineage (NCBI taxonomy): Bacteria > Bacillati > Actinomycetota > Actinomycetes > Kitasatosporales > Streptomycetaceae > Streptomyces > Streptomyces sp. NPDC054770. Next base: position 231,656 of record NZ_JBSHBL010000004.1, on the reverse strand, counting down.
CCTGCACTCGGAGAAGAACGACAGCTACCGGGACGCCGGCCGGCCCCCCGCCGACCCCGTGCACTTCGTCCAGATGTGGGTCGTCCCCGACGAGGCCGGTGTCACCCCGGGCTACGAACAACTGGAGATCGACGCCGAACTGCTCTCCGGCGGGCTGGTCACGGTGGCGTCCGGCATGGACCGGCACAAGGACGCGAGCGCCATCCGGATCCGGAACCGGTACGCCGCGCTGTACGCGGCACGGCTGCGCCCCGGCGGGCGGGTGACCCTGCCCGAGGCTCCCTACCTGCACCTGTTCGTCACCCGCGGCACCGTGGACCTGGAGGGTGTCGGAGTGCTCGGCGAGGGTGACGCCGCGCGTTTCACGGCCGCCGGCGGGCACCGGGTGACGGCCACCGGCCCCGCCGAGATCCTGGTGTGGGAGATGTACGCCGCCGCCGCGCTGTAACACCCGAAGGGGGCGATTCCGGCGCCGCGCCGGTCGCAATTGGCACTCCGCTTGACCGAGTGCTAATCGCGGTCATAGTCTCGGCTCTGGCACTCGGCAGATGAGAGTGCCAACAACGCGACGGGCAGGTCCGGCACCCGCGACGACGGATCCACCTGGTCGCCACCTCAGACAGTTAACCCCGTGAGATCTCCGAAGGGGGAGGTCGGATCGTGACGACCGCCAGCTCCAAGGTTGCCATCAAGCCGCTTGAGGACCGCATCGTGGTCCAGCCGCTCGACGCCGAGCAGACCACGGCCTCCGGCCTGGTCATCCCGGACACCGCGAAGGAGAAGCCCCAGGAGGGCGCCGTCCTCGCCGTGGGCCCGGGCCGTTTCGAGAACGGCGAGCGCCTGCCGCTCGACGTCAAGGTCGGCGACGTCGTTCTGTACAGCAAGTACGGCGGCACCGAGGTGAAGTACAACGGCGACGAGTACCTCGTCCTCTCGGCTCGCGACGTGCTCGCGATCATCGAGAAGTAATTCACCTCAAGCACATTCTGCTTTGAGCTGCGCCCCTGGCCCCCGCGACCTTATGAAGCCGGGCGTCAGGGGCGCGGTTCGTTTCACCCACGTTTTCCGAGAGGGCTGAACCGCTCCCATGGCGAAGATCCTGAAGTTCGACGAGGACGCCCGTCGCGCCCTCGAGCGCGGCGTCAACAAGCTTGCCGACACGGTGAAGGTGACGATCGGCCCCAAGGGCCGCAACGTCGTCATCGACAAGAAGTTCGGCGCCCCCACCATCACCAACGACGGTGTCACGATCGCCCGCGAGGTCGAGCTCGACGACCCGTACGAGAACCTCGGCGCCCAGCTGGTGAAGGAGGTGGCGACCAAGACCAACGACATCGCGGGTGACGGTACGACCACCGCCACCGTGCTGGCCCAGGCGCTGGTCCGCGAGGGCCTGAAGAACGTCGCCGCGGGTGCCTCCCCGGCCGCCCTGAAGAAGGGCATCGACGCCGCCGTGGCCGCCGTCTCCGACGAGCTGCTCGCCTCGGCCCGTCCGATCGACGACAAGGCCGACATCGCCGCCGTCGCCGCGCTGTCCGCGCAGGACACGCAGGTCGGCGAGCTCATCGCCGAGGCGATGGACAAGGTCGGCAAGGACGGTGTCATCACCGTCGAGGAGTCCAACACCTTCGGCCTGGAGCTGGACTTCACCGAGGGCATGGCCTTCGACAAGGGCTACCTGTCGCCGTACTTCGTGACGGACCAGGAGCGCATGGAGGCCGTCCTGGAGGACCCCTACATCCTCATCAACCAGGGCAAGATCTCCTCCATCGCCGACCTGCTCCCGCTGCTGGAGAAGGTCATCCAGGCGGGTGCCTCCAAGCCGCTGCTGATCATCGCCGAGGACGTCGAGGGCGAGGCCCTCTCCACCCTCGTCGTCAACAAGATCCGCGGCACCTTCAACGCGGTCGCGGTCAAGGCGCCCGGCTTCGGTGACCGCCGCAAGGCGATGCTGGAGGACCTGGCGACCCTCACCGGCGGCACGGTCGTCTCCGAGGAGGTCGGCCTCAAGCTCGACCAGGTCGGCCTGGACGTGCTCGGCTCCGCCCGCCGTGTCACCGTCACCAAGGACGACACCACGGTCGTCGACGGCGCCGGCGACTCCGCGGCCGTCACCGGCCGTGTGGCCCAGATCAAGGCCGAGATCGAGAACACCGACTCCGACTGGGACCGCGAGAAGCTCCAGGAGCGCCTCGCGAAGCTGGCCGGCGGCGTGTGCGTGATCAAGGTCGGCGCCGCCACCGAGGTGGAGCTGAAGGAGAAGAAGCACCGTCTGGAGGACGCCATCTCCGCGACCCGCGCCGCGGTCGAGGAGGGCATCGTCTCCGGTGGTGGCTCCGCGCTCGTCCACGCCGCCAAGGTGCTGGAGGGCGGCCTCGGCAAGACCGGCGACGAGGCCACCGGTGTCGCCGTCGTGCGCCGCGCGGTCGTCGAGCCGCTGCGCTGGATCGCCGAGAACGCCGGCCTGGAGGGCTACGTCATCACCTCCAAGGTCGCCGAGCTCGAGAAGGGCCAGGGCTTCAACGCCGCCACCGGCGAGTACGGCGACCTGGTCAAGGCCGGCGTCATCGACCCGGTCAAGGTCACCCGCTCCGCCCTGGAGAACGCCGCCTCCATCGCCTCCCTGCTCCTGACGACCGAGACCCTGGTCGTCGAGAAGAAGGAAGAGGAAGAGGCCGCCGCCGCGGGCCACTCCCACGGCCACTCGCACTAGGCACCAGTCTCCGAGGCACCAGTCTCCGAGGCGTCAGTTTCTGCGGAAGCAGTCTCTGAGGAAGCCCCCGTTCCCGGTCGTCCGCCGGGAGCGGGGGCTTCGCCCCTCGCGGGTACTTCGATGGTCGGCCTAGTTCTCCAGCCCGTCCAGCGCACCGAGCTGTGTCAGCAGTCCCATCCGGTCGTACTGCAGCCAGCCCTCCGCCATCTTCCCGCCGGCGTCGAAGCGGTGGATCGTCGTCCCGGCCATGGTGACCTGCCGGCCGGTGTTTGGCAGCCCCAGGAACGCCGCCTTCTGCACCCCCGTCCACAGCCACCTGGTGCACACCCGGTCGCCCTGGGTGATCTGGTCCTCGACGAGGAACGTGAAGTCGAAGGCCCCGCGCCACATCTCCAGCTTGCGCCGCATCGCGTCCATGCCGATGGCGTCCTGGCCCTCGACCGGATCGTGGTCGTGGTAGTCCTCGGTGAGCAGCCCGTCCAGCGGAGCCAGCGGGCCGGCCGCGGAGATCGTCTCGAAGAACCGGCGCGCGGTGCCGGCGTACGACGGCTCGTCGCGCACCACGTCCAGATCGGTGAAGGTCGGCGTCCCCTCGCAGAGCGCCAGCAGCTCGTGGAACACCTTGTCGGTCTCCGGGAGACGCGAGTTCCGCATCGCCTCCTCGTACGACGGGAACTCCACGATCTCCACGACGTGCTCCGCGTCGGTGCGGTCCCTGCCGACCAGCGTGTGCGTCGCCGTCCGCTTCCCCTTGGTCTGCTCGACCCACCTGTCCATCAGCCGGTCCATCTCGTCGAACCGTCTGGTCCTGCACTCGATGAGCTGCACGAACGTCATGACACCGCCTCCGGCCCCCCTGCGGGCGCGACCGAACGACACCATCGTCTCACCGGCCCCGTTCCGGTGTGTCCCGGTATGTCCCGACGTGGGGGGTGGGCTACTGCGGCCCGTACTTGCGGCCCGTCTTCGAGCTGATGCCGCCCAGCAGCCCGCGCGGCGCCACCTTCGCCAGGCCCGTCAGCACCTTGTAGCGGGGATCGGGGATCGACAGCGTCTTCCCGCGCGCGAGGTCGTCCAGCGCGGCCGAGACCAGTTTGTCGGCGTCCAGCCACAGCCAGCCCGGGATGTTGTCCGTGCCCATCCCGGCCCGCTGATGGAACTCGGTACGGACGAACCCGGGCGCCAGCGCCATCAGCCGGACCCCGCTGCCCGCGAGATCACGCGCCGCGCCCTGGGTGAACTGCACGACCCACGCCTTGGAGGCGCCGTACGTCCCGCGCGGCACGAAGGCCGCCACCGACGCCACGTTGACCACACCGCCGCGACCGCGCTCCCGCATCGCCTCGGCCGCCGCCGCCGTCAGCCGCAGCACCGCCTCGCAGTGCACCTTGAGCATGCGCAGCTCGTCGGCCATCGGCACATCGAGGAAACGGCCCTTGTTGCCGAAGCCGGCGTTGTTGACCAGCAGGTCGACCGGGTTCTTGCGATCACTCAGGCGCGCGGCGACCGACTCGATGCCGGTGTCCTCGGCGAGGTCGGCGGTGAGCACCTCCGCCTCGATGCCGTGCCGGTCGTGCAGCTCGGTCGCCTGCTCGCGCAGCCGTTTGGTGTCCCGCGCCACCAGGACGAGGTTGTGCCCGTCAGCCGCCAGCCGCCGCGCGAACGCGGCACCGATCCCCGCGGTCGATCCCGTAATCAGAGCCGTTGTCATGGCCCAAGGGTAGTTACCCGGACCGACAGCGTCCGCTGTGCGCACCGGGTCTGCGAACCGTGAAGTGCCGGTGAACGGGATGCGCGTGACGGCCGCTCAGCCGCCCTGCGCCGCCATGTGCTTCCGCGCCTGCGCCAGCGCCTTTGGGTGCAGCGCCGCGCCCGCCGCGAGCAACCGGGGCAGCAGCTCCCGCTCGGTGGTGACCGCGCGGAACTGCATCGCGGCCGTCACCCCGTGCTCCGGCCGGAGCACGATCTCGATCGGGTCGCCGGCCCTGATCTCGCCCGGTTCGATCACCCGGAGGTAGGCACCGGTCGCACCCTTCCGCGTGAATCTCTTCACCCATCCCCGCTCGCCCAGATGGCCCTGGAAAGTGCGGCACGGGATGCGCCCGGAGGTGACCTCCAGTACGGCCTGGGAACCGATCCGCCAGCGCTCGCCGATCAGCGCATCCGACACGTTCAGCCCGTTTGTCGTGAGGTTCTCACCGAAACAGCCGTTCGGCAGCGGGCGGCCCAGCTCCTTCTCCCAGTCGTCGAGGTCCTCGCGTGCGAACGCGTACACCGCCTGGTCGTCGCCGCCGTGATGACGCAGGTCGCACACCGCGTCCCCGGCCAGGCCGCTGCCCGCGGCACCCTTCGGCCCAGGCGCCTGCACCCGCACCGGGCCCTCGACCGGCCGCTTGCCGATGCCGGTCACGCCGTCCTTCTGATCCGTATGGGGCGAGGGCGTCGGACGGCCGAGGTTCACCGAGAGAAGCTCCATACTCCGACGGTACGGGACCAGCCTCAAAGCGTCGACGCATTATCGGGCGCCCTGTCCAAGCCTGCCTTATGCTCGGCGGATGATCGAGGCCCGTCATCTCCGCGTCCTGCGCGCCGTCGCCACCACCGGTTCCTTCTCGGCGGCAGGGCGCGAACTGGGCTGCACCCAGCCCGCCGTCAGCCAGCAGATGAAGGCCCTGGAGACCTCCGTTGGCACCCCGCTGCTGGTCCGCAACGGCCGCGAGATGCGTCTGACCCAGGCCGGCGAGGCACTGGTCAGACACGCCTCCGGGATCCTCGCCGGGCTCACCGCCGCCGAGGAGGAGGTCGCCGCGATCGCCGGGCTGCGGGCCGGCCGGGTGCGCCTGGTCTCCTTCCCGAGCGGCAGCTCCACCCTGGTCCCGACGGCCCTCGCCGCCCTGCGCGCCGCCCACCCCGGCACCCGCGTCTCCCTGGAGGAGGCCGAGCCGCCGAAGTCGGTGGAGCTGCTGCGCGCGGGCGACTGCGACATCGCGCTGGCCTTCCGCTACGCGGGCGCGGCGGGCGCGGAGGAGTGGGACGACCTGGTGGTACGGCCGTTGCTGAGCGACCGTCTCGTCGGCCTGGTGCCCGAACGGCACCGGCTCGCCGGCGCGGAGTCCGTCGCCCTCGGCGAACTCGCCGACGAGCCCTGGATCGCGGGCTGCCCGCGCTGCCGGGGACAGCTCGTCCAGGCCTGCGAGAAGGCGGGCTTCACGCCCCGCATCGACTTCGCCACCGACGACTACCCGGCCGTGGTCGGCCTGGTCGGCGCGGGTCTGGGTGTCGCCGTCCTGCCCCGGCTGGCGATCGAGTCGGTACGGCCGAGGGGCGCGCGCACGGTGGTGCTGGAACCCGCGGTTCGGCGGGAGATCGTCGCCCTCACCCTGCCCGACCTGGCACAGGTGCCGGCCGTGGCGGCGACGCTGGAACAGCTGGGCCGGGCGGCCCGGCGGGCGTGACGCATGGCGTCGGTACGCGTAAAGGTGTCGGTTCGCGTAAAGGCGCCGGTACACACGCGCGTGCCCGAGCTGCAGCGGATCGGGATCAGGTCGGAATCAGGTCGGATTCAGATCGTCAACGGATTGTCAACAGATTGAAGAAACGTTCTTTCATGTGTCGGAGGCGGTGCCGCTGCTGGTTGTCGACGCCGACACCAGCCTGTTGCGCGCCCGCCCCATGAGCTCTTCGCGCTCGTCCTCGGTCAGGCCGCCCCACACGCCGTACGGTTCGCGGACCGCCAGCGCGTGCGCCGCGCACTCCGCGCGGACCGGGCACCTCATGCAGACCTCCTTGGCCGAGTTCTCACGGGCACTCCGAGCCGCCCCGCGCTCGCCCTCGGGATGGAAGAAGAGCGAGCTGTCGACCCCACGGCAGGCAGCCAGGAGCTGCCAGTCCCACAGGTCCGCGTTCGGTCCGGGAAGGCGGGAGAAATCTGCCATTACGTGACCCCTTGTAGCCGTTCTGGGCGGATACGGTGCCAACGACCGTACATCTCCGGTCTAGAGAGATGAAAATATGACTCATTGGCAATCTAGCCCCAGACACCGTGAAACGGGAAGAAAAAGGGCTAAATGGGGCATTGGTTGTGATGAAAAGTTGAGGGTCTGACGTCCATGTCTGCACCGTGTCCGCCCCCTCACGTAGAGTGCCGAAGACGGCATGCAGCCCCGTAACTCTTTCGAGTGACCGTCGTTGAGAGTGCGGTGGCGGTTGAAGCAACAAGCGCTCGGGCAGGCGTCCGAGACGTTCGACCGCACAGGTGACGATTCCGTACCAGCCTGGAGGCTCAAGGTGACGCGCATCAGCTGCGGAGGGCGGTCATGACATCCGTCCTCGTCTGCGACGACTCCCCGCTTGCCCGAGAGGCGCTGCGCCGCGCGGTGGCGACCGTGCCCGGCGTCGAGCGTGTGACGACGGCGGCCAACGGCGAGGAAGTCCTCCGCCGCTGGGGCGCCGACCGATCCGACCTGATCCTGATGGACGTGCGCATGCCCGGACTGGGCGGCGTCGAGACCGTGCGCCGGCTGCTGTCCGCCGACCCCGGCGCACGCATCATCATGCTCACGGTCGCCGAGGACCTGGACGGCGTGGCTCTCGCCGTCGCCGCCGGCGCCCGCGGCTACCTGCACAAGGACGCCTCGCGCGCCGAACTGCGGGCCACCGTGACCCAGGCCCTCGCCGACCCGACCTGGCGGCTGGCCCCGCGCCGCCTGCGTTCGGCCGAGATGGGCGCCGCGCCCACTCTCACCGCGCGCGAGATCCAGGTCCTGGAGGGCATGAGCCACGGCCGCTCCAACGCCGAGATCGGCCGCGAGCTGTTCCTCTCCGAGGACACCGTGAAGACCCACGCCCGGCGCCTGTTCAAGAAGCTCGGAGCCTCCGACCGCGCCCACGCGGTGGCCCTCGGCTTCCGCTGGGGACTGGTTCGTTAGTACGGCGGTGAGCTGCGCCGCAGCGCGGAAGCGGACCGGCCGGACGCCCCCGCCTACCCCATGGTGGGCGGGGTCCGCAAGACGGAGCGCCTCGGGCCCGCTGCTCGTTTCGGCGCGGATGCCGCATCCTTGAGGTGTGGAGTCTCTCGGGGACGAGTCGTTCGAGCGGAAGGGGAGGGCGCAGGAGATGAGTTCCGGCGCACCTGCTCATAACGCTTCGGTGCACAACGAAGGACGCGATGCCACGCCGCCGACGGCAGCAGGGCACCATGGACCGATGCGCGAGGACGAGGCGGTCACTGCCGTAGGGACGATCGGTGCTCTCGTCCATCGCGCCGTAGACGGGGACGAGCAGGCCACGCACGACCTGCTCGCCCATGTCCACCCCCTCGCGCTGCGCTACTGCCGTACCCGGCTGTCCCGCCTCCCGGGCGATGCCCGGCACTTCGTCGAGGACCTCGCCCAGGAAGTCTGCGTGGCGGTCCTGCTGGCCCTGCCCCGCTACCGCGACACCGGCCGCCCCTTCGAGGCCTTCGTCTTCGCGATCGCCTCCCACAAGGTCGCCGACCTGCAACGGGCCGCGATGCGCCACCCGGGCTCCACGGCCGTCCCCTCGGACGAGATGCCGGAACGCCCCGACGACTCCCTCGGCCCCGAGGAGCGCGCGCTGCTCAGCAGCGACGCCGAATGGGCCAAGAAACTCCTGGCCAACCTCCCGGAGAACCAGCGCGAGCTGCTGCTGCTCCGCATCGCCGTGGGTCTCACGGCCGAGGAGACCGGACAGATGTTGGGAATGTCACCGGGCGCCGTACGGGTCGCCCAGCACCGGGCCCTGAGCCGGCTGCGGGCGCTGGCGGAGCAGTAGGCGGAAAGCCGCCGCCGCACCCTTCCGCCCCGGCTCTCCGGCCTGCCGCGGCCCCACCCCCGCGCCCCCGATGAACAGGTCTGCGCCCGTTTCCGTACGAACATACGAAGCCCGGAGCTGAGTCGTACCGTGGAATTTGGGGCCTGTGCTTCCCGTTAGCATGGACATCCGCACCGTTCAAGGCCATTTGGGGAAGGTGTCATGACTGCCAACGTCGACGGAGTGCCCGCCAAATTCGCGACACTCGGGCTGACCTACGACGACGTGCTGCTGCTGCCGGGCGCATCCGAGGTGCTCCCCAACGCGGTCGACACCTCGTCCCGCATCTCCCGCAACGTCCGGGTCAACATCCCGCTGCTCTCCGCGGCGATGGACAAGGTGACCGAGTCCCGCATGGCCATCGCGATGGCCCGGCTCGGCGGTGTCGGCGTGCTGCACCGCAACCTCTCCGTCGAGGACCAGGTCAACCAGGTCGACCTGGTGAAGCGGTCCGAGTCCGGCATGGTCACCGACCCCATCACCGTGCACCCGGAGGCGACCCTCGCCGAGGCGGACGCCCTGTGCGCGAAGTTCCGCATCAGCGGCGTGCCCGTCACCGACCCGGCCGGCAAGCTGCTCGGCATCGTCACCAACCGCGACATGGCCTTCGAGTCCGACCGCACCCGTCAGGTGCGCGAGGTCATGACCCCGATGCCGCTGATCACCGGCAAGGTCGGCATCTCCGGCGTCGAGGCCATGGAGCTGCTGCGCAAGCACAAGATCGAGAAGCTTCCGCTGGTCGACGACGAGGGCATCCTCAAGGGCCTGATCACGGTCAAGGACTTCGTCAAGGCCGAGAAGTACCCGAACGCCGCCAAGGACTCCGAGGGCCGCCTCCTCGTCGGCGCCGCCGTGGGTGCCAGCCCCGAGGCCCTGGAGCGGGCCCAGGCGCTCGCCGAGGCCGGTGTGGACTTCCTGGTCGTCGACACCTCGCACGGCCACAACAGCAACGCCCTCAGCTGGATGGCGAAGATCAAGTCGAGCGTGGACGTCGACGTGATCGGCGGCAACGTGGCCACCCGCGACGGCGCGCAGGCGCTGATCGACGCCGGTGTCGACGGCATCAAGGTCGGCGTGGGCCCCGGCTCGATCTGCACCACCCGCGTGGTCGCCGGCATCGGCGTCCCGCAGGTCACCGCCATCTACGAGGCCTCGCTCGCCGCCCGCCCGGCCGGCGTCCCGCTGATCGGCGACGGCGGCCTCCAGTACTCCGGCGACATCGGCAAGGCCCTCGCCGCCGGTGCCGACACCGTGATGCTCGGCAGCCTGCTCGCCGGCTGCGAGGAGTCGCCCGGCGAACTGCTCTTCATCAACGGCAAGCAGTTCAAGTCCTACCGCGGCATGGGCTCGCTCGGTGCCATGCAGTCGCGCGGCCAGGGCCGGTCGTACTCCAAGGACCGCTACTTCCAGGCCGAGGTCTCCTCCGACGACAAGCTCGTCCCCGAGGGCGTCGAGGGCCAGGTGCCCTACCGCGGCCCGCTCGCCAACGTGCTGCACCAGCTCGTCGGCGGTCTGCGCCAGACCATGGGCTACGTGGGCGCGGCCACCATCGACGAGATGGAGTCCAAGGGCCGCTTCGTCCGGATCACCTCCGCGGGCCTCAAGGAGAGCCACCCGCACGACATCCAGATGACGGTCGAGGCGCCGAACTACAGCCGTAAGTGACACGCACGCGCGCGTGAAGCTCTTCCAGGGCGGTCCCGGGACGTACCGGGGCCGCCCTTGCCGTGCCCGTCGGCGATACTGGGAGACGCTGAAACGCAGAGGGAAAGGCCACAGACGTGACTGAGATCGAGATCGGGCGCGGCAAGCGCGGCCGCCGGGCGTACGCCTTCGACGACATCGCCGTCGTCCCCAGCCGCCGTACGCGGGACCCGAAGGAGGTCTCGATCGCCTGGCAGATCGACGCCTACCGCTTCGAGCTGCCGTTCCTGGCCGCCCCCATGGACTCGGTCGTCTCCCCGGCCACCGCGATCCGCATCGGCGAGCTCGGCGGCCTGGGCGTGCTCAACCTGGAAGGCCTCTGGACGCGGCACGAGGACCCGCAGCCGCTGCTCGACGAGATCACCGAGCTGGACGCCGACACCGCCACCCGGCGCCTCCAGGAGATCTACGCGGCCCCCATCAAGGAGGAGCTGATCGGCGCGCGCATCAAGGAGGTGCGCGACTCCGGCGTGGTCACGGCGGCCGCGCTCTCCCCGCAGCGCACCGCGCAGTTCTCCAAGGCGGTCGTGGACGCGGGCGTGGACATCTTCGTCATCCGCGGTACGACGGTCTCCGCGGAGCACGTCTCGTCCGCGCACGAGCCGCTGAACCTGAAGCAGTTCATCTACGAGCTCGACGTCCCGGTGATCGTCGGCGGCTGCGCCACGTACACGGCGGCCCTGCACCTGATGCGCACGGGCGCGGCGGGCGTGCTCGTCGGCTTCGGCGGCGGCGCGGCCCACACCACGCGCAACGTGCTCGGCATCCAGGTGCCCATGGCCACCGCGGTCGCGGACGTGGCCGCCGCCCGCCGCGACTACATGGACGAGTCCGGCGGCCGCTACGTCCACGTGATCGCCGACGGCGGCGTCGGCTGGTCCGGCGACCTCCCCAAGGCGATCGCCTGCGGCGCCGACTCGGTGATGATGGGCTCCCCGCTGGCCCGCGCGACCGACGCGCCGGGCAGGGGCCACCACTGGGGCATGGAGGCCGTCAACGAGGAGCTGCCGCGCGGCAAGAAGGTCGACCTCGGCACGGTCGGCACCATCGAGGAGATCCTCACCGGCCCGTCCCACACCCCCGACGGCTCGATGAACCTCTTCGGCGCCCTGCGCCGCGCCATGGCCACCACCGGCTACAGCGAGCTGAAGGAGTTCCAGCGCGTCGAGGTGACGGTGGCGGACTCGCAGCACAAGCGGTAGCCCGTACGACGGACGGGGCCGGTCACCCGGTGCGGCCGGCCGGGCCGGTCACCCTGGGCGGGCGACCGGCCCTTTCGCATGCCCGCGCGGGCCGGCGGGGGCCGGGCCCGCCTCAGAGCCGGTGTGCCGCCCCCGTCGGGGTCGCCCCGCGCGTGTCCAGCAGCAGCTGGGCCTTCACCGACAGGCCCTGGAGGTCGTACGTGCGGTGCTGCTGGACCAGGATCGTCAGGTCGGCGTCGGCGGCCGCCTCGTAGAGCGAGTCCGCGCGCGGGACCGGGCGGTCCAGGACGCTCCAGGACGCGATGTGCGGGTCGTGGTAGCTGACCGAGGCGCCGAGCTCCATGAGGCGGATCGCGATCTCCTGGGCGGGGCTGTTCTGCTCGTCGGCGAGGTCGGCCTTGTAGGTGACCCCGAGCAGCAGCACGCGCGCGCCGCGCGCCGACTTGCCGTGCTCGTTGAGGAGGGCGGCGGCGCGCTGCACGACGTACCCCGGCATCCGGCTGTTGACCTGCTGGGCCAGTTCCACCATGCGCAGGCCGCGGCTCGGGCGGCCGGACAGGTCCTGGGCGACGCCGTGCCCGCCGACCCCGGGGCCGGGGCGGAAGGCCTGGAAGCCGAACGGCTTGGTCTCCGCGCAGCGGACCACGTCCCACAGGTCGACGCCCAGGTCGTGGCAGAGGACGGCCATCTCGTTGACGAGGGCGATGTTGACGTGCCGGAAGTTGGTCTCCAGGAGCTGCACGGTCTCGGCTTCCCGCAGGCCACGCGCGCGTACCACCTTGTCGGTGAGCCGGCCGTAGAACGTGGCGGCCGACTCCGTGCACGCGGGCGTGAGGCCGCCGATGACCTTCGGGGTGTTGGCCGGCGTGAAGCCGCGGTTGCCGGGATCCACCCGGCTGGGCGAATAGGCGAGGTGGAAGTCGCGGCCCGCGCGCAGGCCCGAGCCCTTCTCCAGCAGGGAGCGCAGGAAGTCCTCGGTCGTTCCCGGGTGGACCGGCGACTCCAGGATCACCGTCGTGTGCGGACGCAGCCGCTCGGCCAGGGTGCGTGCGGCGGCCGCCACCTGGCTCAGATCGAGCCCGCCGTCGGCGCCGCGCGGGGTCGGCGCGCAGATCACGGCGGTACGCACCCGCCCCAGCTGAGCCGGGTCCTCGGCCACCCGGAAGCCCCTCGCGAGCATCCGGCGCAGCTCGGCGGGGCTGAGCGAGCCCGCCTCGGGTCCGGTGGCATAGCCGATGGTGGAGACGCCGGCGGCCACGGCGGCCTGGGCGAGGGGCAGGCCGTAGGGACCGAGTCCGATGACGGCGAGGTCTGCGGGCATGGCGTGGGCCGTCCTTCCCAGTAACCGAAGCGGGACAGGTGCGCAAGCCCTGTGGACAGGATGAGCGAGGCGCACGGTCAGACTAGGAGTAAATATGACCGTTATGCGGGATTGTGTTCATGTGTCTTCCGTGGGTTCGGTGACCGTTGTCCACAGGCTGGGGGTGAGTGGTGGCTGAAGTCGGGCAAGCCGGTCAGAATTTGGGCAGGGGCCACGCCGACCGGGCGCGGCCGACGCGACCTATGACCGACGACGCGATCGACGTCGTGACCGACGACGCGATCGACGACCGACGACGACCGATGACCCACGGCGAGCGACGGCCGATGGCGAGCGATGACCGATGGCGGCAGAGCGGGAGGCAGCGGTGAGGACAGCGACACTGGGGCCAAAGCAGCGTGCGGAGTCCCTGGCGGCCATGGCCGAGCGCGAGTTGGACGTGCTGGTGGTGGGCGGCGGAGTGGTCGGCGCGGGCACCGCGCTGGACGCGGTCACCCGGGGCCTGAACACCGGCATCGTCGAGGCCCGCGACTGGGCCTCCGGCACCTCCAGCAGGTCCAGCAAGCTGATCCACGGCGGCCTGCGCTATCTGGAGATGCTCGACTTCGCCCTGGTCCGCGAGGCCCTCAAGGAGCGCGGCCTGCTCCTGGAGCGCCTCGCCCCGCACCTGGTCAAGCCGGTGCCCTTCCTCTACCCGCTGCAGCACCAGGGCTGGGAGCGCCTGTACGCCGGCTCGGGCGTCGCGCTCTACGACGCGATGTCCATGGCCAGCGGGCACGGCCGGGGCCTGCCGGTCCACCGCCACCTGACCCGCCGTCACGCCCTGCGTGTCGCCCCCGCGCTGCGCAAGGACGCCCTGGTCGGCGCCATCCAGTACTACGACGCCCAGATGGACGACGCCCGCTATGTGGCGACCCTGGTGCGCACGGCGGTGTCCTACGGCGCGAAGGCGGCCAACCGCGCGCGGGTGACCGGGTTCCTGCGCGAGGGCGAGCGGGTCGTCGGGGCCCGGGTGCAGGACGTCGAGGGCGGCGGGGAGTACGAGATCCGCGCCCGGCAGGTCGTCAACGCGACCGGGGTCTGGACCGACGACACGCAGGCGCTGGTCGGTGAGCGCGGCCAGTTCCACGTCCGCGCGTCCAAGGGCATCCACCTGGTCGTCCCCAGGGACCGCATCCACTCCACGACCGGCCTGATCCTGCGCACCGAGAAGTCGGTCCTGTTCGTCATCCCCTGGGGCCGGCACTGGATCATCGGCACCACCGACACCGACTGGGACCTGGACAAGGCCCACCCGGCCGCCTCCAGCGCCGACATCGACTACCTCCTCAACCACGTCAACTCGGTGCTCGCGGTGCCGCTGACGCGCGACGACGTCCAGGGCGTCTACGCCGGTCTGCGCCCGCTGCTGGCCGGCGAGTCCGACGCCACCAGCAAACTCTCGCGCGAGCACACGGTCGCGCATCCGGTGCCGGGGCTCGTGGTCGTCGCGGGCGGCAAGTACACGACGTACCGGGTGATGGCCAAGGACGCCGTCGACGAGGCGGTGCACGGGCTCGACACGCGGGTCGCCGAGTGCGTCACCGAGGACATCCCGCTGCTCGGCGCCGAGGGCTACCGGGCGATGTGGAACGCCCGGGCCCGGATCGCCGCCCGCACCGGCCTGCACGTGGTGCGCGTCGAGCACCTGCTCAACCGGTACGGCTCGCAGGCGGAGGAGGTCCTCGACCTCATCGCCGCCGACCCCGGCCTGGCCGAGCCGCTCTCGGCCGCCGACGACTACCTGCGCGCCGAGATCGTCTACGCAGCCTCCCACGAGGGCGCCCGCCACCTCGACGACGTCCTGACCCGCCGCACCCGCATCTCCATCGAGACCTTCGACCGCGGCACCCGCAGCGCCCGCGAGGCCGCCGAGCTGATGGCACCGGTCCTCGGCTGGGACAAGGACCAGATCGAGCGGGAGGTCGAGCACTACGAGAAGCGCGTGGAGGCGGAACGCGAGTCCCAGCTCCAGCCGGACGACCTGACGGCGGACGCGGCACGGCTGGGAGCACCGGACATCGTGCCGCGGTGAACCCGGGCGGGCGGGGGCCGTGGTGCCGGGGCCACCCGCGCCCCCCGATGCGCCCTCCGATCGTCCGACCTCACCCGATCGAGTGACCCGGCACCGGGATCTCCGCCCGGACCCCGGCCGTTCTATCCATTGCGAGGGCAGAACTCGGCCGTGAGCAGTGCGGGTTCGAGGGCCGGGTCTGCGATCGCCGTCGTGTTCACCCGGAAGGTGAGGACATGCCGGCCGCCGATCGAGACAGCGCTCCGCACGTAGCTGCCCGCGATCCGGCCGTTGTGCCCCCACACCGTGGTCCCGCACGACAGCTTCACAGGAAAGATCCCGAGACCGTACGCCCCATGTGCGGCACGGGTGTCGAGCATCTCGCGCAGCCGGCGCGGGGGCAGCAGCTCGCCGTCCAGCAGCGCCGCGTAG
The DNA here is from genome assembly GCF_053611985.1 of Streptomyces sp. NPDC054770. Classification (NCBI taxonomy): domain Bacteria; kingdom Bacillati; phylum Actinomycetota; class Actinomycetes; order Kitasatosporales; family Streptomycetaceae; genus Streptomyces; species Streptomyces sp. NPDC054770. The sequence goes on along the minus strand of NZ_JBSHBL010000004.1, from coordinate 216,399 downwards.
AAGCGGTCCAGGTCGTCGAGCGTGGTCACCAGCTCACCCGCCGCGCCGGCCACGCGCGGGTCGAGCTCGGTGACGTCGGAGCCGTCGGTCTCGTAGGCGCGGCCGTGCGGCGAGGGCAGCGTGGTGCGGGTGCCCGGGAGGGACGTGCCCGTCAGACGGAGGGGAGTGATGATGCGGCGCCGGACCTCGGTGGCGTACGAGTGGCCGGTGACCCGGCGGATGGCCATGCCGAGCACGACGTAGTCGGTGCTGGAGTACGCGTAGCGACCCAGCCCGGTCGAAGGGAGGGAGAGCGCGATGCGCACGGCCTGAAGCGGCGTCAGGGGGACGGCTCCCCGGGTGACCGTGGTGAAGTCGGCGAGCCCGCCGGTGTGGCTGAGCAGCGCCCGCAGGGTGATCCGCCGCCCGTCGACGCCGCGCCCGCGCAGCAGCCCCGGCAGATACCGCTCCACGGGGTCGGACAGGGAGAGCCGGTGTTCCGCGGCCAGTTGCAGGACGACGGTGGCGATGAAGGTCTTCGTGATGCTGCCGGCCCGGAAGCGGTCGGCCCGGGCGATGCCCCGGCCGGCGGCCGCATAGCGGACGTCGTCGCCGTCGCGGTCCAGGAAAGCGGCGGCGGGTGCTCTGCCTTTGGTGACGAACTGTGACAGGAGCGGGTCCGTGGCCTCCGCCGAGGACGCGGAACCGGCCGTCAACGGGGCGAACAGCAGGGCGAGAGAGACCGGTATGGCCAGCAGTGTCCGAAGCGGCGGCATCCGGGTTCCTCCCTTCACGTGGCCCATCATCCCGGCTCGTGTGACGCCCTCGTCACCGGGGGTTCCGGTCGGCCGGCCCCGATGTGCGATCAGGGGCCCCTGGGCGTCGGGCACTTGTCGGGTGAGGGACAATGGAGGCTCTGTCAGGGCGGGTTGCATGAGGGGACGCATGTCGGAGGCGGAGCGGGCGGGTACTTCTCGTCAGGGGACTCGTCAGGACAACAGCGAGCGTCTTCTCGCCGGGCGGTACCGGCTGGGAGGAGTGCTCGGCCGCGGCGGCATGGGCACCGTGTGGCGGGCCGAGGACGAGACCCTGGGCAGGACGGTGGCCGTCAAGGAACTGCGGTTCCCGTCGAACATCGACGAGGAGGAGAAGCGGCGCCTGATCACGCGCACCCTGCGCGAGGCCAAGGCGATCGCCCGGATCCGCAACAACAGCGCGGTGACGGTCTTCGACGTGGTCGAAGAGGACGACCGGCCCTGGATCGTGATGGAGCTGGTCGAGGGCAAGTCGCTGGCCGAGGTCATCCGGGAGGACGGCCTGCTGGACCCGAAGCGGGCGGCCGAGGTCGGGCTGGCGATCCTGGACGTGCTGCGGTCGGCGCACCGCGAGGGCATCCTGCACCGGGACGTGAAGCCGTCCAACGTGCTGATCTCCGAGCACGACGGCCGGGTCGTGCTCACCGACTTCGGCATCGCCCAGGTCGAGGGCGACCCGTCCATCACCTCCACCGGCATGCTCGTCGGCGCCCCCTCCTACATCTCCCCGGAGCGGGCCCGCGGTCACAAGCCCGGCCCGGCGGCCGACCTGTGGTCGCTCGGCGGCCTGCTGTACGCGGCGGTCGAGGGCGCACCGCCGTACGACAAGGGGTCGGCGATCGCCACGCTGACGGCGGTCATGACCGAGCAGCTGGAGGAGCCCAAGAACGCGGGACCGCTGAAGGACGTCATCTACGGGTTGCTCAACAAGGACCCGGCCAAGCGGCTGGACGACGCGGGTGCCCGGGCGATGCTCGACGCGATCGTCAACGCGCCCAAGGAGCCGCCCGCGGACGCCACCCGGGTCGTACCGCTGCCTCCGCAGCCGGACGCCCCGCAGGAGCAGAAGGGCGCCGGGGCCAAGCGGGGCGAGGAGGCCGGGGAGAAGCTGCGCGGGGCGCTGCGCTCGGTGCGGAAGGCCGCGGGGGCGGCCGGTGCCGCGGCCGCGACCCGGACGAAGAGCACCGGCACCGGCACCGATACCGGCGCGGGCGCCGAGGCGGGCGTCGCCGCGGGCCCGGTCGTGACCGGTTCGCCCTCGGTGCCGGTCGCGGGTGCGCGTCCGGCCGCCGCCGGCGGCGGGTCCGGCGCCGGTAGCGCCTCTGCGGGGACCAAGCCCACGGCCGGCAAGGCGAGTTCGGGATGGCCCATGATGCCGCCGCCGGATCTTGACCTGGCCCCCCGGCCCGTGCCCAAGGCGCCGCTCACCGACGTGGTGCCGAAGCGCACCCTGGTGATCATCGCCGTGGTGGTGGTGCTCGCGGTGCTCGGTACCGTGCTCGCCATCGTGCTGAACGGCGACGACGGGGACAGCAAGGGGAGCGGCAAGAGCGGCGGTTCCAAGGCGGTGGCGACCTCGGGGGCGAGCGCCAGCGCCGGTTCCGGTTCCGGTTCGAAGTCCGGCTCCGGGTCCTCCACCAAGGAGGACACGAGCGGCGGCACGGTGGCGGACGGGGACGCGTCGACGGCCCAGACCGCCGGGAGCGACGGCTCGGACGAGTCCGGGGACGACGCCTCCTCGGCGTCGAACTCCAGTGGCAGTGACAGCGGCAGTGGCAGCGCGCCGGTGGTGACGAAGTACAAGGGCGACCAGGGGTACTCGATCGGGCTGCCCAAGGGCTGGAAGTTCCAGACCAGCAGTTCCGCCGGGGACCGGTTCACCGGACCCGGCGGGCAGAAGCTGCTGATCGCCTGGACGAGCACGCCCAAGGACGACCCGGTGGCGGACTGGGAGAACCAGGAGCGCTACATGGTGCGCTCCCAGTACCACAAGATCCGCATAGCCTCGGTGAGCTACCGCGGCTGGAACACGGCCGACTGGGAGTTCACCTACGTGGACGGCGGCACCGAGTACCGGACCATCGACCGGGGGTTCGTCGTCAGTTCCCAGCAGGGGTACGCGCTGATGTACACCGCGAAGGCCGGCAACTGGAGCAGTGAGCTGCGCAAGGACACCTGGAAGACGCTGACGGCGTCCTTCGAGCCCAAGTGACAAATTCGCATCCCCACAATGCAACTTGCCTCCGGCACGTATCGTGAGTGGTTGCGGACCGTACGCATCCAGGTATGCATACGGAACGGGCCGCAAAACGAACGGATTTGACCAGCCGGGCGGCCGGGGGAGGCAACGTGGACGACTACGCGGGTCGGGTGCTCGCCGACCGGTACCGCCTGCCGTTGCCCCCCTCCGACGAGTACGAACACACCGAGACGCGGGCCTTCGACACCTACAGCGGGCAGGAAGTGTTCGTCCGCCAGGTGCCGTTGCCGGAGGTCGTCGAGGCGGAGGTGCTGGACGCCGAGGGGCTGCCGCAAGGGTTCACGGCGCGTGACCGTGGCGCGCGCCGGCCGCCGACGGCGCGGACCGCGACACGCCGGCCCAGCGATCCGGTGGTGCGGCGCGCCGTGGAGGCCGCGCAGGCCGCCGCCCGGATCCCCGACCACCCCCGGCTCGACCAGGTCTTCGACGTGTTCGCCGAGGGCGGTTCGCTGTGGATCGTCAGCGAGTCGGTCGCCGCGCGGTCGCTGGCGGCGGTCCTCGCCGAGCAGCCGCTGAGCCCGTACCGGGCTGCGGAGGTCGCCTCCGACGTGCTGATGGCGCTCCGGGTGCTGCACGCCCACGGCTGGGTGCACCGCAACATCACCGCCCGCACGGTCCTCGTCTGCGACGACGGCCGGGTGATGCTGACCGGCCTCGCGGTCGGGGCGGCGGAGGAGGCGCTGTGCGGGTACGACCCGGTGCCGACTCAGGAGGGCGCGAGCGGTGGGAGCGGCCAGGAGGCGGTCGGCGGTCGGCGGGCCGGGGAGGCGGAAGGTTCCGCCACGCCCGGCAGCCTGCCCGGCAACGCGCCCGGCCTCCCGTCCGGTTCGCCCGGTTCGGGCGGTTCCGCCGGCTCGGGTGCCGTCGCCGTCGGAGGCATCGGGAGCATCGGTGGTGCGTCCGGTGGTACAGGCGGCGTGCAACGGGCGCCCGGCGCGCCGGAGACCGATCCCGAAGCCGCTCGGCGCGCCGCGATTCAGGCCCGGGCGGCCGGCGGGCTGCCGAGTGCCGGTCCCGACGAGGGTTCGGGAGGTTCCGGTACGGGTGGCTCGGGAGGTTCCGGTACGGGCGGTGCGGAGCGGCGGGCGTTGGAGACCGGCTCCGACATCCGGGCCGCCAGGGCCGGGGCGATCGCCGCGTACCGGGCGGGAGCCAGGGCCGCCGCCCGGGTCCAGGAGGCCCAGCAGAACGGGCGGGCCGCGCTGCCCGGTGCCCGGCCGCCGGCCGAGGGCGACACCGCGGCGCCCGCACCGCAGCCGCCGTACGGCCCGGGACACGCCAACGGAGCGGCCCAGCAGCCGTATGCCAACGGCGTGGCGCAACCGCCGTACGCGAATGGGCAGGCCCAGGCACCGTACGCGAACGGACAGGCACAACCCCCCTACGCGAACGGGCAGGCGCAGGCGCCGGGCGGGGAGCAGCGGACCGGGGCTGGGGTGCCGCCCGGTCAGATAGCCGATCCGTACGGGGTGGGCGGCGCGCCGTCGCCCTGGCACGGCGCCGCACCCCGCCCCCGCCCCGGCACACCCCCGGCGGTGGCCCCCGGCCAGGAACGCACCGCGCTTCCGGCCGCCGGACCCGGCGCGGGCACGCCCCCGACCGGTACCGGCGCGCCCGCCCCGCGGGCCGGCGCCGAACTCCACGGTGCGCAAGGGCAACCGCACGTCGTCGTGCCCGCGCAGGGTGCCGGACCCACCGCCCGCTGGGGCGAGCCCGCCGCCGTGCCCGGGCGGCGCGGACCCGCCACCGCGCTGGCCGCCGAGCGGGCGCGGCAGGTGCGGATGACCGTGGTCGGACCGGTGACCGAGCGCTGGGCGCCGGAGCAGGCCGTTCCGGTGCACGAGAACTGGCAGCTGGCGGCGCCCATCGGCCCGGCCACCGACCTGTGGGCGCTCGGCGCGCTGCTGTTCCGGGCGGTCCAGGGGCACGCGCCGTATCCGGAGGAGTCGACGGCCGAGCTGGTGCAGCTGGTGTGCTCGGAGCCGCCCGCCTTCGCGGAGGAGTGCGGGTCGCTCCGGCCGGTCGTGGAGTCGTTGCTGCGTCAGGACCCGATCGAGCGGCTGGACTTCGAGGAACTGCGCGGCTGGCTGCGCTCGCTGGTGCGGTCCGCGCCCGAGCCGGACGCCGGCGTGCACGTCGTCGCCGCCCCGCCCACCGACCCCAGGCGGCTGCCGATCATCCGGCGCCGCGGTGAGCTGGTGCGCAGGCGCAAGGCCGGGCTGCCGGCGACACACGGCCGGCACAAGCGGGCCCGGCAGGAGGCCGAGTCCCCGCGCCGGCTGGGCCGCACGCTGCTTCTGCTGGTCCTGCTCCTGCTGGCCGCGGCGGTCGCGTACGCCATGCTGTTCCTGCCGAAGAAGGGCAGCACGGACGACGGCGGCGCGCCGGCCGGCGACCGGACGGGCGCGGCCGGCGAGGCGAGCTCCGCACCGGGCCGGAGCGCGACGCCCACTCCGACACCGACGCCGACGCCCACCTCGACGCCGTCCACCGAGACCCAGACCACCGCCGGCTCGACGGGCGGCGCCACCGTCGCCGACGGGTTCACCCTGCGCCACGACCCGAACGGCTTCCGGATCGCCGTCGCCAAGGGCTGGACCCGCACCCCGAAGAACGGCAGCGGCCAGGTGATCTACTCGCACGGGAAGTTCGAGCTGATCGTGGTGGCCGGACGGGACAGCGCGGCGACCTACGGCAGCGACCCGATGGCGTACCAGCGCGACAAGGAACCGGAGTTGCAGCCGTACCGGGACTCCAGCTGGGCCACCGCCGGCGGGCTGCGGACCATCACGGTGGGTCAGCAGGTGTCGGCCGAGGGGCAGTTCACCTGGACGGACAGCCAGGACGGCGACCTGTTCGTGCGGAACATGGTCTTCCTGATCGACGGGAGGTACCACATCGTGCAGGTACGCGGCCCGGAGGCCGACCGGGACGAGGTCACCACGCTGTACGAGCAGGCGTCGTCGACGTACAAGTACACCGGCTGAGCGGCGCTCAACGCGTTCCGGGCCCGCGTGGTTCCCGTTCCGATGAGGGAATTTCGTTCACATCCCGTAAGGGAAGCGAGAACCGTCACAGTGCTGTCTCCGTGGGACCCCGCTGGTTCCCTGACCGCGGGCCGGTCCTTAGTCTGACCCTGACAAGAGCATTGCGGGGCAACGTGAATCAGATGCAGGGCCTGCTCATCGCGGGCCGCTACCGGCTGGCCGACATCATCGGCAGCGGCGGCATGGGCCGGGTGTGGCGCGCCCATGACGAAGTGCTGCACCGGGCGGTCGCCATCAAGGAACTGACGGCCGCGCTCTACGTCTCCGAGGGCGACCAGGCCGTCCTGCTCGCCCGCACCCGGGCGGAGGCCCGGGCCGCGGCGCGCATCAACCACTCCGCCGTCGTCACCGTCCACGACGTGCTCGAACACGACGGTCGTCCGTGGATCGTCATGGAGCTGGTCGAGGGGTGCTCGCTGGCCGACGCGGTCAAGGAGCGCGGGCGCATCGAGCCGCGGGAGGCCGCGCGGATCGGGCTGTGGGTGCTGCGCGCGCTGCGCGCCGCGCACGGCGCCGGGGTGCTGCACCGGGACGTCAAGCCGGGCAACGTGCTGCTCGGCCGGGACGGCCGGGTCCTCCTCACCGACTTCGGCATCGCGCAGATCGAGGGCGACACGACGATCACCCGTACCGGGGAAGTCGTCGGATCCGTCGACTACCTCGCGCCGGAGCGCGTGCGCGGGCACGATCCGGGACCGTCCTCCGACCTGTGGGCGCTGGGCGCGACGCTGTACACGGCGGTGGAGGGGCGCTCGCCGTTCCGCCGCACCTCGCCGCTCACCACCATGCAGGCGGTCGTCGAGGACGAGGCCGCCGACCCGCAGCTCGCGGGCCCGCTGGAGCCGGTCATCACGGCCCTGCTGCGCAAGGAACCGGCACACCGGCCGAGCCCCGAAGAGGTCGAGCAGATGCTCGCGGAGGCGGCGGAGGGGCGGCGGCCGAGCGGGGCGCAGGCATATGTACCGACGCAGTCGGGGCTCGGCGGCGGCAGCAACTCGTACGGCGGCAACTCGTACGGCGGCGAGTCCTTCGGCGGCGACTCGCACGGGAGCAACGCGCACGGGAGCAACTCGCACGGCAGAAACTCGTACGGCGGCGACGCCTACGGCAGTGACCCCTACGGCAGTTCGTACAGCGGTTCCGTCGGTGGTTCTGCCGGCGGCTCCGTCGGTGGTTCTCACGAGGGGCGGCATCCCTCCGGCGGTTCCATGAGCAGGGTGACGGTCGTCGGTCCGTCGTCCGCGCCCGTCACCGTGCAGCCCGAGCGGCGCCGGCTGCGGACGCTCGCGCTCGTCGTCGCGATGGCCGCGCTGCTCGGCGGGGGCACGGCCGTGGCCCTGCAGAAGTGGGACTTCGGGCAGCAGGACGACACCGGCGGCTCGGCCTCGCCGGCCACGTCCGGCTCTTCCTCGCAGGGCGCGACCACGGCCCCGGACGGCACGATTCCCGCGAGCTGGAAGAAAATCGACGACCCCGCGGGCTTCACGGTGTACCTGCCCGCGGGCTGGAAGCGCTCGGTGTCCATCAAGAAGACGGGAGGCCTGCAGCAGATCGACTACTCGCCCGACGGGGGCAAGCACCTGGTCCGCATCGCCGTCGACAGCTCTCCCGACTTCTCCGACGCGCTCGCGCACCAGAAGGACCTGGAGCAGCAGTTGCATCTGGTCGACTACAACCGCGTGAGCATGAAGCAGAACCTGTACCGGGACCAGCAAGGGGCGGTGTGGGAGTTCACCTGGACCGCGCTGGCCAAGGACTGGCCGTATGCGACCGGGCCGCAGCACGCGATCGAGGAGACGTACGACTCGCGGACGGGGACCGAGTACGCGATCTACGTGGCCTCGCCGGCGCAGGACTGGGCCACGACCAGTAAGCAGTTCAAGTGGGTGCTGCAGAGTTGGGACCCCGGAACCTACGAGTGACGCCTCTCCGGCGGCTTGGCTTGTCACCGTCCGGAAGGTTCGGGTCCGGTGCGGCATCATGGGGCCATGGGGACCGACGGGGACGCCGTCCGTCTGATCGCGGGGCGATATCGCCTGGAAGCGCGGCTCGGGCGGGGCGGGATGGGTGTCGTATGGCGGGCGACCGACCAGTTACTCGGACGGCAGGTCGCCGTCAAGGAGCTCACCGTCGACGACTCCCGCTCGGACGACGACGCCCGGCTCCGCCGCGAACGCACGCTGCGTGAGGCGCAGGCCGTCGCGCAGTTGCACCACCCGCACATCATCGTCGTGCACGACGTGGTCGAGGACGGCGGACGGCCGTACATCGTCATGGAGTTGATCGAAGGCGGTTCGCTCGCCGACCGGATCTCACGGAGCGGGCCGGTGGATGTCGGCGAGGCCGCGCGGATCGGGATCGCCCTGCTGAGCGCGGTGCGGGCGGCGCACGGGGCGGGGGTGCTGCACCGGGACATCAAACCGGCGAACGTGCTCGTCGAGGCGGCCACCGGGCGTGTCGTGCTCACCGACTTCGGCATCGCCCAGGTCGCGGGCGCCACCACGCTCACCGAGACCGGTTCCTTCGTCGGCTCGCCCGAGTACACCGCGCCCGAGCGGATGTCCGGCTCCCGGTCCGGCCCGGCGGCCGACCTGTGGTCGCTGGGCGCGCTGCTGTGCGCGGCGCTCAGCGGCGAGTCGCCGTTCCGGCGCGACTCGCTCGGCGGGATCCTGCATGCCGTGGTCTCCGACGAGATCCGGCCACCGGCCCAGGCCGAGCCGCTGCTGCCGGTCGTACGGGGGCTGCTGGAGCGGGATCCCGAGCGGCGGCTGGGCGCGGCGGAGGCCGAGCTGATGCTGCGCGGGTTCCTGGAGACCGGGACCGTGGCGGACGCCGCCACGGCGCAGGACGCGGGCGCCGCGTCGTACACCCCGACCCAGCGGGACGTGCCGTGGCCGCCGGCACCGGCCCCGGAACCGGCCGCACCGCCCCGGCCCACCTCGACGCGCGGGGTGCTGGTCGCCGCGCTGCTGGTCGCCGCGATGGCCGGGGCGGGGGTGTCGGCGGCCACGCTGCTGTTCAACGGGGGCGGGAGCGGCACCGCCCCGGGCCCCGGCGGTACGACGGCCGTCTCCGCGTCGCGCCCGGCCACCGCCACGGCCACCCGGTCCCCGTCGACGGCCCTGCCCTCCTCGACCGCCCGGCCTTCCTCCTCGACCGCCCCGCCGCCCCCCACCGCCCACTCCTCCACCGCGCCCTCCGGCTACCGCTTCGCGCGGGACCCGGCCGGTTTCGCCCTCGCCGTACCGGAGGGCTTCACCCGCGACCCGCAGGGCGAGCGCGTCTTCTACATGTCGCCGGGGCAGACCTTCCGGCTCGGCATCAAGGTCTCCGAGCCGCAGACGGACGGACCGGGCGGGGTGATGCGGCGGGCGGCGGCCGAGGGACCGAGCACCAACCCCGGGTACCACGACGGCCGGGTCACCGACACCACCCACTCCGGACACCCCGCCGCGTTCTGGGAGTTCACCTGGAAGGGGTTCAGCGCGACGGAGGGACCGCGGCACACCTACGACCTCTGCTGGGAGGAGAGCGGACGGATGTACGACCTGTGGGTGTCGGCGCCGGTCGGGAAGGTGCGGGAGGCGCGGGAGTACTTCGATGTCGCGGTGGACACGTTCACGGCCAACTCGGGCTGACCGGCGCCGACATACGCCGGCACGGGACGGTCGCGGGCACTTCCACAGGAAGGGGCCCGCGGCCGGCGGACCTCTGACCGTGCCGCTTCGACAAGGGCATGGTGCGCAAGGTACTCATGTGGCATGAGTGAAGACGGCGAACAGCCGGTCGAGGGACGCCTGATCGGTGGGCGCTACCGGCTCGCGGAGCGCATCGGCTCCGGGCCGACCGGCACGGTGTGGCGTGCTCACGACGAGCAGGACGATCCGGACCGATCCGGCTCGGACCGATCCGGCTCGGACCGATCCGGCTCGGACCGATCCGGCTCGGACCGATCCGGTCCGGACGGATCCGGCCCGGACTCGGCGGACCGCCGGGACGTCCGAGGTGCTCGGGACGCACGGCACGTCGCCGTCAAGGAGCTGTGTCTGACCGGTGAGCCCGCGGGCGAGGAGCGGCAACGGGTCGCGCACCGGCTGCTGCACGAGGCCCGTGCCGCCGCCCGCGTCGACCATCCGGCCGCCGTGGCCATCCACGACGTACTCATGGACGGAGAACGTCCCTGGATCGTCATGGAGTTGGTGACGGGGGAGTCGCTGCGGGCCGCCCTCGCCGCCCGCGGTCCGCTGCCGACCGCCGAGGCCGCCCGGATCGGGCTCGCCGTCGTCGGCGCCCTGCACGCCGCCCACTGCGTCGGCATCGTCCACCGTGACCTCAAGCCCTCCAACGTCCTCCTCGCAGCCGGCGGCGAGCGCGTCGTCGTCACCGACTTCGGCATCGGCGCGGCGCAACAGGAGCCGTGCAGCGGTGACTTCGTGGCTCCGGAGTGCGGTGCGGGGCTCGGGGCCGGGCCCGCCTCCGACCTGTGGTCCCTGGGCGCCCTGCTCCGCACGGCGATGGACGGCGCGGAGGGCCCCCTCGACCCGCTGCTCGAACAGCTGAGCGCCGCCGAACCGGAGGCCCGGCCGGCGGCCGCCGACGTCGCCGAGACGCTGGCCGAGGCCGCCGGCGTGAGCCTGCCGGAGTGGGTGACCGCACCCCCGGCCCCCGTTTCGGACGCCGCCGCCCCCGCCGCCCCCACCGCGCCCACCGCGCCCTCGGCGGCCGCCGAACCCCGCCGTCTCACCCCGCTCGCCGCCCTCGGCCTGCTCCTCGCCAAAAAACCGGAACGCGGCTGACCGGCGCTGCTCGTCCCCGTCCAACCTCCTGATCAGCGCATTCTCTGCCAGTGATCACTGGCGGTGTGTGTGCGGTCCGTGAAACCGGGTTACCCACGGGTACCCAAAGGCCCCGCTCCCGAATACCCTGCGGCTCATGACGGACTCGCAGGCCCCGGCCCACGCACCGGCCCCCACCGGCACGAACCCGCTCGCCCCCGCCCCCGCAGGGGCCCGAACCGCCGCCGACGTGGTCACGCCCGAGCTGGTCGCCCAGCTCACCAAGGGTGTCGCCGGCTCCGGCCGTACGGCCAACCACACGCCCTTCACCGGCGAGAAGCTGGCCGACCTGCCCGAGTCCACCCCCGAGGACGTGGCCAAGGCCTTCGACGCGGCCCGTGCCGCGCAGGCCGTGTGGGCGAAGGTGCCGGTACGCCAGCGCGCCGCGGTCCTGCTCCGCTTCCACGACCTGATACTGGCCCGCCAGGCCGAGGTCCTCGACCTCATCCAGCTGGAGACCGGCAAGGCCCGCCTGCACGCCCACGAGGAGGTGCAGGCCGTCGCCGTCGCCGCCCGGCACTACGGCCGCAAGGCCCCCGCCTACCTGCGCCCCAAGCGGCACGCGGGCGCCATGCCCACACTCACGCGGGTGACCGAGCTGCGCCACCCGCGGGGCGTGGTCGGCCAGATCGCCCCCTGGAACTACCCCCTGGAACTCTCCGTCGGCGACGCGCTCCCGGCCTTCGTCGCGGGCAACGCGGTCGTCATGAAGCCGGACACCGAGACCTGCCTGACCGCCCTGTGGGCCCGGGACATCCTCATCGAGGCCGGCCTGCCCGCCGACGTCTTCCAGGTCGTGCTCGGCGAGGGCCCGGTCGTCGGCCCCGAGGTCGTCCGGCACGCCGACTACGTCTCCTTCACCGGTTCCACCCGCACCGGACGCGAGGTCGCGCAGGGCGCCGCCGCCCGTCTGGTCGGCGTCTCCCTCGAACTCGGCGGCAAGAACGCCATGCTGGTCCTCGACGACGCCGACATCGAGAAGGCGGCCGCGGGTGCGGTCCGCGCCTGCTTCTCCTCGGCCGGTCAGCTCTGCATCTCCATCGAGCGGCTGTACGTCCACGAGTCGATCGCCGACACCTTCGTCGAGCGCTTCGCCGCCCGCACCAAGGCCATGCGTCTCGGCAAGTCCCTCGCCTACGGCGCCGACATGGGGTCCCTGGTCGGCGAACGGCAGCTGGAGACCGTCACCCGGCATGTCGAGGAGGCCGTCGAGAAGGGCGCGACCGTCGTGGCCGGCGGCACCGCCCGTCCGGACATCGGCCCCTACTTCTACGAGCCGACCATCCTGGACGGCGTCGAGGACGCGATGGCCGTCTGCACGGAGGAGACCTTCGGCCCGGTCGTCTCGATCTACCGCTTCAAGACGGAGGACGAGGCCGTCGAGCACGCCAACGGCACGCCGTACGGCCTCAACTCCTCGGTCTGGACGAAGAACGGCAGCCGCGGCCGCGCCGTCGCCGCCCGCCTGCGCACCGGCACGGTCAACGTCAACGAGGGCTATGCCCCCGCCTACGGCAGCGTCCAGTCCCCGATGGGCGGCATGAAGGACTCGGGCCTGGGCCGCCGGCACGGCTCGGAGGGCATCCTCAAGTACACGGAGGCGCAGACGGTCGCCCAGCAGCGCCTGCTGCCGATGGCCCCCTCACTGGGCATGGACGACGAGAAGTACGCCGCCTTCATGTCCACCAGTCTCCGGGTGATGAAGGCACTGAGGCTGCGCTGAGGCGCCCCTTCAGGGGCGCGGGGAACTGCGCGATCAACCACTGACGGCCCGCACGCGAAACTCAACGAGGAGCCCCCGTGCCCCAGGACACCTACGACTACGACGTCATCGTCGTCGGCTCAGGCTTCGGCGGTTCCGTCACCGCCCTGCGCCTGACGGAAAAGGGCTACCGCGTGGGCGTCCTGGAAGCCGGCCGCCGCTTCACCCGCGAGTCCCTCCCCAAGAACTCCTGGGACATCAAGAACTACCTCTGGGCCCCGCAGCTCGGCTGCTACGGCATCCAGCGCATCCACCTCCTCGGCAACGTCATGGTGCTGGCCGGCGCAGGCGTCGGCGGCGGCTCGCTCAACTACGCCAACACCCTGTACGTCCCGCCGAAGCCCTTCTTCGACGACCCCCAGTGGCGTGACATCACGGACTGGCAGGACGAGTTGAAGCCGTACTACGACCAGGCGCAGCGCATGCTCGGCGTACGGCTCAACCCCACCATGACCCCCTCCGATGTCCACCTGAAGGCGGCGGCGGAGAAGCTGGGCGTCGGCGACACCTTCCACCTCGCCCCGGTCGGCGTCTTCTTCGGCGACGGCAAGGACGCCGACGGCGAGGCGAAGGCGGCCCCCGGCGACCAGGCCGCCGACCCCTACTTCGGCGGCGCGGGCCCCGCCCGCAACGCCTGCACCGAGTGCGGCGAGTGCATGACCGGCTGCCGGCACGGCGCGAAGAACACCCTCAACGAGAACTATCTCCACCTCGCCGAGCAGGCGGGCGCGGTCGTCCACCCCATGACCACCGTCGTCTCCGTCACCGACGACTCCCAGGGCGGCTACGCGATCGCCACCCTCCCCACCGACGACAAGAAGGCGGAGGGCCGGATCCTCAAGGCCCGCCGCGTCGTCATCGCCGCCGGCACCTACGGCACCCAGACCCTCCTGCACCGCATGAAGGCCGGCGGCCAGCTGCCGTATCTCTCCGACCGGCTGGGCGACCTCACCCGCACCAACTCCGAGGCCCTGGTCGGCGCGCAGACCGACGACCGCCGCTACCGCAAGGCGCACGGGACGCCCAGGGCCGACTTCACGCGCGGCGTCGCGATCACGTCGTCCATCCACCCGGACGAGAACACGCACATCGAGCCGGTCCGTTACGGCAGGGGATCGAACGCGATGGGCGGCCTGTCCATCCTCCAGGTCCCGTACGCGGAAGGCTCCTCCCGCGTCCTCGGCTGGCTGGCCAACGCCGCCCGCCACCCCCTTCTGGTGCTGCGCTCGCTCTCCAACCGGCGCTGGTCGGAGCGGACCATCATCGGCCTGGTGATGCAGTCGCTGGACAACTCCCTGACGACGTACCTGAAACCGGACGGCGTCGGCAAGGGCCTGCTCACCGCTCGGCAGGGCCACGGCGCCCCCAACCCCAAGCAGATCAGGGCCGCTTCGGAGGCGGCCACCGTGCTCGCCGCCGAGATCAACGGTTTCGCCGGCAGCAACGTCGGCGAGCTGATGGGCACCCCGCTCACCGCCCACTTCCTCGGCGGCTGCCCCATCGGCGACTCCCGCGAGACTGGGGTCATCGACCCGTACCACCGCCTCTACGGCCACCCGGGCATCTCGGTCGTGGACGGCGCCGCCGTCTCCGCGAACCTGGGCGTGAACCCGTCCCTCACCATCACGGCGCAGGCCGAGCGCGCGATGTCGTACTGGCCCAACAAGGGCGAGGCGGACCCGCGTCCGCGGCAGGGCGAGCCGTACGAGCGCCTCCGGCCGGTCGAGCCGCTCCGTCCGGCGGTCCCGGCCGAGGCCTTCGGCGCACTGCGGCTGCCGTTCCTCGGGATCCCGGCCGTACCGCCGAAGAAGTAGCCGGAAGAAGAAGTAGCCGGAAGAAGAAGCAACCGGTAACCGAAGAGGGACCTGTGCCCCCCTCCGAGCCCAGGTCCCTCTTCGATCGGTGCGCGACCGCCGCCTGACGACGGTTCGCGCGACCTTGCTCCGTGCGGCTCAGGCGCCCGCGTCCACCCCGGTTCCGCTCTTCCGCCGCCGTACCAGGACCACCGCTCCGGCGCCGACCACGACGGCCGCTCCGCCGACCAGGCCGACGACCGGGAGGGCCGAGCTGGAGCCGGTGTCGGCGAGGTTGCCGGTCGGCAGGTCGGAGACGTTGCCCTGGGGCTTCTTCACGGAGTCCTTGCTGCCGTTGTCGCTCGGCGTGGCCGTACCCGGGTCCGGGTTGGACGAGCCGGCCTTGAGGACCGTGAAGTCGTACTGGGCCCAGCCCTCGGCGATGCAGTCCTGGCCGTCGACCTTGTCGAGGTAGGCACCGGAGCCGAAGGAGTAGGCGTCGCCGGCGGGGGCCTTGGCGTCGATGGAGACCCGCAGGTCGACCGACTTGCTCGCGCCCGACTTCAGCTTCGGCACGTAGAAGAAGTAGTCGCCGGCCCAGTCGTCGCTGCCGATCCGGTCCCAGGAGCCGGTGTCGGGGTTCTTGAACTCCAGGTCGACGTACGGGCTGAGGTACTTCGACTCGTCGAGCTCGTAGTTCTCGATCTCGGCGTAGAAGGCGACGCCCTGGACGTCCGTCTTGGAGTCGTTCGTCACGACCAGCTCGAAGCCGTGGAAGCCGTCGCCCGCGACGATCTTGCCCGGCAGGCCCTTGATGTCGGCGGACACCTTGGCGTTGCCGAAGTCCTCGTCGAGGTCCTCGCAGTACGGCACGTCGGGGTCGGACGGGTCCTCGCTGGGCTCGGCCGACTCGGACGGCTCGGCGGAGGCCGATGCCGACGCCGATGCGGAGGCGCTCGCGCTGTCGCTGGGCGATGCGGAGGCCGGCGCGGACCCGGACGCCGACGCGCCGTCGCTCGGTGGGACGGAGTCGGACGGCGAGGCCGAACTCGTGTCGCTCGGTATCTCGCTCGGCGCGCTCTCCGACGCGGACGCCGACGGCGACCCCGACGTCGACTCGTCCGCGAACGCGGCGGGCGCGGACAGCAGGGCGACCGGCGCGATGACGGCCGTGACGGCCGCCGTGGCCATGACCCGGCGAAGTTTCATGAGGACCCCCGTACGTCAGCTGCGGTGGATGGATGTCACCGCTGGTTCCGCTGATGTGACCGGCGAGTCCTGTGAATGGTTGCCTCCACATTCACACCATCCTTATGTGATGTGGGTCACTCGACTTCGGTCTCGATCCCGGGGCTGCCGTCGCCCGAAACCGATTGCGGGGGGTGGCATGGACACAGTCGATTCCAAGGCTATTCTCGCCCCGTCGAACGGCCGAGCGAGAGAGTGTCATGTCTGACAGACGGTCCGAAGAATCGTCGGGGGACGAGCCGTCGTCCTCCTCCATACCCGACGAGGTGTGGGAGCAGTTCCTCCGCGACACCGACCGGGACATCCGCAAGTCCGCCCCCAAGGAGCCCTCCGCCCGGGCCCGTGAGGTGACCGAGCGGCTCAAGAAGCAGAAGGGGGAGCCCGAGGGGTGGCGGACCGGGCCCGCCTGGCAGGAGATGAACGGGCGGGCCGGCCGCCGCCGCAAGGCATGGGCGCTCATCGGCGTCCCGCTGGCGATCGCCGTGGCCGTCGTGGCGATGCGGCCCTCCCTGATCCCCGGCCACCCCTTCGGCTCGTCCGCCGGCACGGACACCGCCACCACGCCGCTCCCCGCCGAGACCACCACGCCGACCGCGCCGCCCTCCGCGGTCGCCGCCCGCACCCCCACGCTCGCCCGTCCGTTCGCCGGTTCCCCGGCGCTGCGCTGGGCCGACGGTGCGGCCGGCATCGTGCTGCCGAAGCCCACCGCGCTCGGTGCGATCCCCAAGGACCGCGTCGAACTGGCCCTCCAGAGGACCAAGAAGCTGCTGGTCGACGCCAACCTGAACCCCGAGGTGGTGGCCGGCGGCAGCCCCGGGGCCGCGCTCTCGGTGCTCGACCCCAAGCAGCCCGACGTGCTGGACGACCTCAAGACCTCGCTGCGCAGCCCGAGCAAGACCCATGACCCGCTGTTCCTCTTCAGCCGCTTCGACCCGAAGGACGTGAAGCAGGCCGGGAAGGTCATCAAGGTGCGCGGCCGGATCACCTTCGCGAAGGGCAAGTACGAGGGCGTGGCCGTGCACGCCGACTACACCTTCGTCTACCCGGTGGTCCGCGTGGGCTCCACCGAGGTCACCCGCACCATCGTGCGCCGGGTCATCGACGCCGAACTCCCCGACCCCACGCGGTACCAGGTCACCCCCGGCCGGCTGACCCTCCTCCGCTTCGACGAGGACGCCGGCAACTCGGCCTGCGACATCAACGACGGCTATCTGCACCCGCAGTTCCCGTCCCAGGCCCCGACCGGCAGCGCCGCCCCGAGCGGGCCGTCCGTCGACCCGTACGACCGCAGCCGGGACATCAGCAAGCAGGAGGCCTGCGGCACGGTGAGCCGTACATAGCGCTGCACGCAGGCGAAGGGCCCCGCGGGACGGAGCCGCGGGGCCCTTCTTTCGTCAGCACCGACGTCAGGGCAGCGTCGGTGCCTGGAAGCGGCGCCGGGGGGTTGCGCCGCTGGTCTGTGCGCCCTGTGCCACCGTCCGAGCCCCGGTCTGCGCCCCGGCGCGCTCGGGGCGTACGGCAGGTCTCGACCTTTGGCGGACGGTCGGCACACGGCAATACCGTTGCCTGAACTGGGACTTGGGAACTCGGAAGGCTTTGCGGGCCTTCTACGCATCGTGCTGGATGGACCCGGCCTCCGCAACCGTTTGACCCAGCCCTTATGCATTTTTGCAATTTTCCGCCGGTCGGCCCCGGGCGTCCCCGGAGCCGGCCGTCTCTTGGGTGACCGGGCTGCTGTCCCCTGCCGTCCGGTCACTTGACTGGAGCGAGGTCCCACGACGCACGGCACGTTCCGTACGTCTCATCGCCCCAGTGAGCCACGCGTGGTTCTTTCGGGCCCGCACCTGGCTGGCACGGACACCCCACCAACGAAACGGCCCGCGGGCCGGTCACGCGCCGTACGGGTGAGAAGACCCCCGAACTCAGATCCGCCCGACTCAGATGCGACCCCGGCACAGCTCCAGGAGCGTCATGGCGAGGGCGGTGCCGGGCTTGCCGAGCGCCGCGCTGTAGTGGCCGAGGATCTCCATCTCCCGGGAGAGGTTCACCCGGCGGCCGCCGGAGGCGATCCGGGCCTCCTGGACGACCGCGGAGACGGCGATCCGTTCCTGGATCAGACCGATGATCCGGTCGTCGAGCGCATCGATGCGCTCCCGCGCACCGCTGATCACCTCGGCGGCCTCGGGGGTACGGGCACCGGTCACGTCGATCGCGTTCATGGGGGCTCCTCGCCGGAAGGGTTGTGGTGCCCCGAACCGACAGGATCCGGAGAAACACCAGGCGCCCCGGACCTTGTCGGCCCGGGGCGCCTGGGGAAGTCGCTTGTCAGTAGCTCAAGCAGCACGACCATGGCAGCCGGTGGGCCGGTTGCCATAGGTAAAGAGGAAGGTCGTCTGGGTGAGCATGGGGCCGAGTATGCCACAGAACCCCCGGGGCGGACCGAGGTGGGCTGGGCGGACCGGGCTGGCCAGGCGGGGTTGGGCTCGCTGGGCCGGGCGGTGGCTTCTCGGCTGGCTGGCAGGCTGGCCGGCCGAGCCGTCGTGGGCGGTGGGCGGGGCGGCCACTTTTTGGCCCACCGAGTCGAAGGGGGGCGGTCACTTTTTGACTGACCGAGTCGGGTGGTGGGTGGGCATAGGAACCGGGGGTCTGGGGGCGGAGCCCCCAGGGACGGGAGCTGCCCCACCGCGCCCCGTTAGAATCGAAGACACAGACCCCGCCCACCCGCCGAAAGGCACCCCGTGTCCTCAGCCATCCCCGACACCGTCCTGGTCGTCGACTTCGGCGCGCAGTACGCCCAGCTCATCGCCCGCCGCGTCCGCGAGGCCCGGGTCTACAGCGAGATCGTGCCCAGCACCATGCCGGTCGCCGAGATGCTCGCCAAGAACCCGGCGGCGATCATCCTCTCCGGCGGCCCCTCGTCCGTGTACGAGGAGGGCGCTCCCCGCCTGGACCGCGAACTCTTCGAGGCCGGCGTCCCCGTCTTCGGCATGTGCTACGGCTTCCAGCTGATGGCACAGGTCCTCGGCGGCACCGTCGACAACACCGGCGCCCGCGAGTACGGCCGTACCGACCTGCACGTCTCCAAGACGTCCTCCACCCTGTTCGAGGGCACCCCCGGCGAGCAGCACGTGTGGATGTCGCACGGCGACGCCTGCTCCGCCGCCCCCGAGGGCTTCACCGTCAGCGCGTCCACGGACGTCGTCCCGGTCGCCGCCTTCGAGAACGACGAGAAGAAGCTCTACGGCGTCCAGTACCACCCCGAGGTCATGCACTCCACGCACGGCCAGCAGGTCCTGGAGCACTTCCTGTACCGCGGCGCGGGCCTGAAGCCGACCTGGACCACCGGCAACGTCATCGACGAGCAGGTCGCCGCGATCCGCGAACTGGTCGGCGACAAGCGCGCCATCTGCGGCCTGTCCGGCGGCGTCGACTCCGCGGTGGCCGCGGCCCTCGTCCAGAAGGCCATCGGTTCCCAGCTGACCTGCGTCTACGTCGACCACGGCCTGATGCGCAAGGGCGAGACCGAGCAGGTCGAGAAGGACTTCGTGGCCGCCACCGGCGTCCAGCTGAAGGTCGTCGACGCACAGGCCCGCTTCCTCGACGCCCTCGCCGGCGTCTCCGACCCGGAGCAGAAGCGGAAGATCATCGGCCGCGAGTTCATCCGGGTCTTCGAGCAGGCCCAGGCCGAGATCATCGCCGACGCCGGCCCGGCCGTGGAGTTCCTGGTCCAGGGCACCCTCTACCCGGACGTCGTGGAGTCCGGCGGCGGCACCGGCACCGCGAACATCAAGTCGCACCACAACGTCGGCGGCCTGCCGGAAGACCTCGAGTTCAAGCTGGTCGAGCCGCTGCGCAAGCTCTTCAAGGACGAGGTCCGGATGGTCGGCCAGGAGCTCGGCCTGCCGGAGGAGATCGTCCAGCGCCAGCCCTTCCCGGGCCCGGGCCTCGGCATCCGGATCGTCGGCGAGGTCACCAAGGAGCGCCTGGACCTGCTCCGCGAGGCCGACGCGATCGCCCGCGAGGAGCTGACCGCGGCCGGTCTCGACCGGGACATCTGGCAGTGCCCGGTGGTCCTGCTCGCCGACGTCCGCAGCGTCGGCGTCCAGGGCGACGGCCGCACCTACGGCCACCCGATCGTCCTGCGCCCGGTCTCCTCCGAGGACGCCATGACGGCCGACTGGTCCCGCCTGCCGTACGAGGTCCTCGCGAAGATCTCCACCCGGATCACCAACGAGGTCCGTGACGTCAACCGGGTCGTCCTCGACGTCACCTCCAAGCCGCCGGGCACCATCGAGTGGGAGTAGTCCCGGGCGCGCCCGATCGCGCCCGGTGCCGAAGAAGCGGAAGAAGCTGATGGAAGAGGTGGTACCGCCCCGGCGGTGCCACCTCTTCGGCATGTGCCGTACGGGCCACCCGGCTGTCGAATCGCGACATCTTCTGTCGTGATGTGTTCGCGTGCGTCATCTTTACAGAACAACTCTGTTTTCCTGCGCTGACCGGCGGTAACTTCCGGCCGTAACACAAACCCAGTGCAGGAGGACCTATGCACGGGCCGACCCCGCCCCTGCCGCTGCCCACCGATCAGCTCCAGTTCGCGATGCCGCCGATGTACGACTCGCTCGACGACGAGCGCCGGCATCGCAAGGAGCGGCTCGCCGGTGCGCTGCGGATCTTCGGCCGGGCCGGACTGGAGGACGGGGTGTCCGGCCACATCACCGCCCGCGACCCCGAATACTCGAACTGTTTCTGGGTCAACCCGTTCGGCATGCCGTTCAAGCACGTCACCGTGAGCGACCTCGTCCTGGCCAACCAGGACGGCCAGGTGATCGAGGGCCGCTACCACATCAACCAGGCCGCCTTCACCGTCCACGTGCAGGTGCACGCGGCCCGCCCGGACGTCGTCGCCGTCGCCCACTGCCACTCCGTGCACGGCCGCGCCCTGTCCGCCCTCGGCGACCTGCTCGACCCGATCAGCCAGGAGAGCTGCGCCTTCTACGAGGACCACGCCCTCTACGACGCCTACACCGGAGTCGCCGTCGACGCCGAGGAGGGCCGCCGGATCGCGGGCGCCCTCGGCACCCGCAAGGCGCTGGTGCTGCGCAACCACGGGCTGCTGACCGTCGGCGACTCGGTGGACGCGGCGGCCTGGTGGTTCCTGTCGATGGAGAAGTCCGCGCAGGTCCAGCTCACCGCGAAGGCGGCTGGCCGGCTGCTGCTCATCGACCACAAGCTCGCCGTCGCCACCCGGGAACAACTCGGCGGCGACCTGGTGGCCTGGATCAACTACCAGCCCCTGTGGCAGGACATCAGCCGCAGCGAACCGGACCTGCTCAGCTGACCCCTCGGCTGACCCCTCGGCCGACCCCCGGCTCAGAAGCTCCGCAGCACGGCCGCCTTCGTCACCGCGAACTCCTCGTCCGTGAGCACCCCGTCCCGGTGCAGCTCGCCCAGCTCCCGCAGCCTGCGCAGCAGGATGTCGTGGTGGTCGGCCGACTGGCGCGGCACGGTCACCGGGGGCCGGTCCGGGTCGGCGTACTCCGTGCCCGGCCGGGTCGACGGATGCGGCAGCCGGGCCGTGACCGCCGCCGCGACCAGCGCCGTCAGCAGGTCGCGGCGGACACTGCCCCACAGGTCGAGGGCGTACGGGTCGCGCTCGGCCGGCAGCTTCGAGAACACCGTCTCCCGGGTCACGAACCGCAGGAGACCGTCCTCGTAGCCGGAGTTGGGCAGCCACTCCACCTGCACCAGATCGCCGACGCCGATGATCCGGGGCCCGGTGGCCCGCTTGACCCGGTCGGAGGTGTCGGCCCAGTCGATGCGCACCTGCGTACCGTCGAACGACACCGTCCCGTCCGAGGACCGCACCGACACCGGCACCGGCGGTCCCGGCAGCAGATACGTCTTCGCCGGCTCCTGCGGGACCTGTTCCAGCAGCAGCGACTGCCGGATCTCCGCCACGACGTACTCGGCCACCCCGGACCGGTCCCCGTCCACCGCCAGCCGATACGGATCCGCCCCCTCCGGCAACCGCCCGCCCGTCGCCTGCAACAGCGGGTCCGCCCCCTCGCGCAGCCGCATCCGCAGCCGCCCCCGCTTGCGCTCCGGCTCGTACACCACCCCCGACACCGCCTCCAGGGGTACGGCGATCTCCCCGTAGGTCTGCCGGAACAGCGGTACGGAACGGTGGCGTCCCGGCGTGATCCGGACCGTGCTGCCGTCGAACGCCCAGGTCCCGTCCCGCTGGATGATCTCGGCCATGGGGAAATTCTCGCAGCCGGGTCAACACGTCCGCCGTACCTTCACTCGTCGTGACCTGCCCACTGAACGCGAACGGCATGGCGTAGGGCACAATTCGCACTCGACACAAGGGAGTTGCGCGACGCCGTCCGGCCCCGGGGAGGGCCCTGCGGGTCGTGCCCCGGGCGTGGGGAAGGCGGGCGTCGGGCGTGGCGGTGCAGGAGGCGAGGCAGGGCGCCGGTTCGGGTGTCCACGGAGGCGGCTGCGCATGCGGGGACTGTCCGCACGGCGCACGTGAGGGACACCGGCGCGCGGTCGCCGCGTTCCTCGTCAAACGCGACGAGTTCGCGGCCGGGCAGGGGCTGCCCGCGGCGGTGGCCCACTCGGCCTCCGCCTCCCGCCAGTGGGTCTCCGAGGAACTCACCCAGTCCGCGGAGGAGGTCGCCGAACGCGGCCGCGCCGAGGGCGAGGCCTGGCTCGCCCGCCTCTGGCTGCGCACCGTGTGCACCGTCTGGGCAGCCGTCGTGATCATGCTCCTCACCCAGTCCCTCACCGCCATCGGCGCGGGCTGGACCAGCGCCCGCACCGCCGGCCTGCTCGCCGCCCTGACCGTGGCCCTCGCCCTCACCGCCGCCTCCTGGTTCCACCGCGCGCGCGGCGGGGTGCTCGCCCCCGTCATCGGCGAGGACAACCGCATGTCCACCTCCCGCACCGTCGCCGCCTCCTGGGTCCTCTTCGTCTCCTACGCCGTCCTCGTCCTGGCCGGCCGGCTGGCCGCCGCCTCCTCTCCCGCCGAGCGGGACGCCCTCATCTCCGGTCTCGACCTCGCCCGCGGCGCCGGTGCGGTGACCGTCCTCGCCGTGGTCTGCGGCATCGCCGTCCTGGTGCGCCGGGTGGTCGGCCTGCGCATCGTCGGCCAGCGCCTCCAGAAGGTGCGCGCCCACCGCCCCCGCGCCGCCGACCTGCTCACCGACGACGCCGGCCGCGGCACCTTCGCCGACATCCAGTACGTCGTCATCAGCGCCGTCGCCCTGCTCTTCGCCGCCGTACGGCTCGCCCGCCGCCCCGACCAGCTCCCGGACCTGCCCTGGGGCCTCGCGACGGTGGTCCTGATCTCCGCCGCGACCTACCTGGCCGGCAAGTACGCCGAGGGCGGCCGCCCGGTGATCCTCTCCGTCGTCCGCGCCCGCGAGGCCGGTGACCTGGACGCCCCGATCCGCACGGGCGACGACATCGAGATCCGCGGCACCGGCTTCGTCCCGCCCGGCGCCCAGACCGCCGACCGTCTCTCCCGCATGGTCGTCCGCATCGGCGCCGTCAACGTCCACGTCCCCCTGGTCCCCGTCACCGGCGGCTTCAGCAACCCCACGGACGACGTCCTCACCGTCCCGGTCCCGGCCGACGTGGAGCCCGGCTGGGTGGAGGTCCAAGTGGTGACGGCGGCCGGAGTGGCGACCAACCGGTGCGTGGTCGACGTGACGGAGTGACCGGACCGGCCGGCGGACGGGCGGACACCCTGGCGCGGGTGACGGGCCGCCCCCGTCCGTCCTCACCTGTCACCTCTTCGGACCTCCCGTACCAGAAGCCGCCGAGTCCGCATCCGACCCGCCTTGCCCTCCTTTCTCCCCGCTCCCGGGCGGGTGTGTCCGGCAGAAATTCGGAAAAACGTCCGGGAGAGGGTTGAGCGGGCTGCGGTTGTCGTACGTATGGTCTGTTGAGGGGCCTGGGTACAGCGGCGAGAGGCGGCTACTGGCGATGACTCACGGCATTCGATCGGACACGCACACCCCGTATCTCGACGGCGACCGCGGACTGCGGGACACCGCCACCCGGTACGCCCTCCTTCCTTTGCGGATCTTCCTGGGCGTCACCTTCATCTACGCCGGCCTGGACAAACTGACCGACAGCGCCTTCCTGAAATCCGGCGGGTCCGGGTCCATCGGCGACACCATGCGCGCGGTCCGTGACTCCGCCGCGATCCCGGCCCTGGTCGACCTGGCCCTGAAGAACCCCGTCGGCTTCGGCACCGCGATCGCCATCGGCGAGCTCGCCGTCGGCCTGGGCACCCTCTTCGGCCTGCTCGCCCGCCTGGCCGCGCTCGGCGGCGCACTGATCTCGCTCAGCCTGTGGCTGACCGTGAGCTGGGCCAACTCCCCGTACTACTACGGCAACGACCTCGCCTACCTGATGGCCTGGCTGCCCCTGGTCCTCGCCGGCGCCCCCTACCTGTCCCTGGACGCGATCCTCCGCGCCCGACGCCGACACCGCTCCGCACGGGCCTCGCTGGGCCTCTGAGCCGGCTCCGCCCGGCTCCTTGGCCCCTGCCTAGCCCTCCGGTGTGCCGCGGCGCCTGCGTATCGCCCGCGTCAGGGCCGCGGTCACCCCTGCCAGGAAGAGGCCGACCACCAGTACGGGGATGACCGCGAACCACTCGGTGTCCCACCAGCCGCCCGCGTCACCGGCGTAGGCGATCCCCGCCCCTGTCAGGAAGACACCCACGACCAGCCGTCCGGGCTGGAACTCATGCCGCAGCACGGGCCACCTCCACCTGTCCCGCGCCGACCTGGAGATCCAGGTCGAGCGTGCCCGAGTTCTTCGCACCGCTCGTCGGCGGCAGCGTCACGTCCTTGTGCTTGCCCGGCTCCACGTCCACGTCCTTCTTGTCGTCACCGGGCAACTGGATGTCACCCACCCCCACGTCGATACTCATCCGCACGGTCACGTCCGCCGGCACGACGATCTTCAGCTGACCCGCGCCCACCTCGGCCGACGTCGACACCGTCTGCCCCTGGGCGACGCGTATGTGCGTCAGGTCCAGCGTGGCCACTCCCGTCCCGAGGTCGTACGCCGACGACACCTCCGCCGCCGAGGCCGGGGTCCAGGACGCCCGCCTCCAGTGGGTGCTGATGTCGGACGGCATGGCCGACGCCGCCGCCAGCAGTACCGCCGTGACGAGCGCCAGGAACAGCGAGCCGGCTCCCGTGCGTCCCAGGAACGAGCTGACCGCCGTACCCAGTCCGAACACGATCAGCGCGCCGGCCAGACCGGCCTGGAGGCTGGTGCCCAGCGGGTGGGTGTCCCACGTCAGACCCGTGCCCAGGACGCCCGCGACCAGGGCGAGCAGGAAGATCCAGCCGCCGATCCAGCGCGGTCCGCGGGGCTTCGGGGGCGCGCTCTGCCGGGCGCGCACGTCCTGGCCGTGGACCCACGGGGTGCTCAGCCGGAAGTCGAGCCCCGGGGCGTCCCGGCCGCGGACGTCGGCCGGGCCCCACAGATAGCCGGTGCCTCCGACATGGGTGCCGTCCTTGACGATCGGGTCGCGCCACCACGAGGGGTAGGAGATCGGGATCGGCGGTGCCTGGGCCTCCGGCGGCGCGTCGGCGACGGCCTGGGCGGACAGTGGGTCGGGGTCGGGGGCGCCACGGCGCCGTGACCAGTACCCGGCGCCTGCCAGCAGCAGGGAGAGGACGACGGCGAACGCCAGCACCTGGCCGTTCCTGATCATCGTCAGCAGCACTCCGCAGCCGACCAGCGCGAACAGCACGGCCGCCAGGGCCTGCCCGTCGACCCGGCCGGTCAGCAGCTTGCGGACCTCGTTCTCCTCGTCCTCCTCGTAGGGCACGAAGAGCCAGGCGAAACCGTAGAAGAGGAGGCCGATGCCGCCCGTCGCGGCCAGCACGGCCAGGGTGATGCGGAAGATCACCGGATCCAGGTCGGTGTGGCGCCCGAGCCCCGCGCACACACCCGCGATCACCTTGTGCCGGCGGTCGCGCCGGAACCGGGGGGAGGCCGCGGCAGCCGCTGACGCGGCCTCGGCACCGGTGGCGTCGGCCCCCGTCGCGGCCGTCTCCGCCGCGGCGGGCGCGGCATCCGACGGCCCGGTGCCCGCGGCGGGGCGCGGGCCGGGGCCGGGTCCCGGACCCGTCGCGGCGTGCTCGTGATCTGTCATGAGTCAATGGTGACGGCCGTGCCGCCGCAACGGCAGTCGGGATGACCCTGGCCGAACCCTGAAATCGGCCCCGAGGCCGGACCGGGAAACGTTCGAACAGCGCCGTGGCGCCCCGGCGCCAGGGGAAAACCGAAGATCAGGGGAGTCTCGGGGGTCGACCCTGATGCTCCGCAACTCCGGGCGTGTGAACATCGATGGCATGCCGGAAGCCGCAGCAGCGCCCCTCGAAGACCCGCGGCCGCCGCGCAAGCTCTACCGCAGCAGCGACGGCCGCTGGCTCGGCGGAGTGGCGCGAGGCCTCGCCGGGCATCTCGGCCTGCCCGTCGTCTGGGTGCGGCTCGTCTTCGTCGGCCTGTTCACGGCCAACGGCCTCGGCGCGCTGCTGTACGCCGCGTTCTGGTTCTTCGTACCCCTCGGCGTCGGCGGGGTCGGGGGCCAGAAGCCGCCGTCCCTGGTCGCCACCGAGACCTCGGCGGACGGCCGCCGCAGACTCGTCGCCCGCAAACCCGACAAGGGCCAGATCGTCGCCCTGCTCCTCATGGTCGTCGTGTCCATGGTGTTCGTGGGCAGCGTCAACCTGACCAGCGGCGCCAAGGCC
This sequence comes from Streptomyces sp. NPDC054770, assembly GCF_053611985.1. Lineage (NCBI taxonomy): Bacteria > Bacillati > Actinomycetota > Actinomycetes > Kitasatosporales > Streptomycetaceae > Streptomyces > Streptomyces sp. NPDC054770. The sequence goes on along the minus strand of NZ_JBSHBL010000004.1, from coordinate 189,876 downwards.
TATCTCCTGCCCGCGGTCCTGGTCGCCGCGGGTGTCGCCCTCGTCTGGCGCCAGGCGGACAACGCCCGCCGGGCCCGCTGGGTCGAGGTCGGCAGCCGGCGCCGTACGCTCACCCTGCTGCGCGCGGGTGTCGGCGTCCTGCTCGTCACCGCGGGCGTCTCGGGCGTCTTCGTCATGAAGGGCTCCGCCGCGCACATCGGCGCGGTGCTCCAGGCGGCCCTGGCCGTGCTCGTCGGCATCACGCTGCTCGCCGGCCCGTATCTCGTGCGGATGACCCAGGACCTCTCCGAGGAGCGGCTGATGCGCATCCGCGCCCAGGAGCGCGCCGAGGTCGCCGCCCATGTCCACGATTCCGTGCTGCACACCCTCACCCTGATCCAGCGCAACGCGGAGAACGCGGGCGAGGTGCGCCGCCTCGCCCGCGCTCAGGAGCGCGACCTGCGCACCTGGCTCTACAAGCCCGAGGGCACCGGCAAGGACGAGGCCGACGAGCCCGCCACCCTCGCCGAAGCGGTCCGGCGCAACGCGGCGGAGGTGGAGGACAAGCACGGCGTCCCCATCGAGGTCGTGGTGGTCGGGGACTGCCCGCTCGACGAGCGGACGGGCGCGCAGATGCAGGCCGCGCGCGAGGCGATGGTCAACGCGGCCAAGTACGGTGGCGAGGGCGGCGCCGTCCAGGTCTACGCCGAAGTCGAGGGCAGAACGGTCTTCGTGTCCGTCCGCGACCGCGGTCCCGGCTTTGACCTCGACTCGATACCCGCCGACCGCATGGGTGTCAGAGAATCGGTCATCGGCCGTATGGAGCGTCACGGCGGCACGGCACGGCTGCGGTCCGTGCCGGGCGGCGGCACGGAGGTCGAGCTGGAGATGGAGAGGGCGGAGAAGACGTCATGAGCGACGCGACCGAGGCGAACGGTCCGGGGAACGGCCCGGCGGAAGGCGCGGACCAGGCCGGGCGTCGGGTGCGGGTGGTCCTCGTCGACGACCACCGGATGTTCCGGACGGGCGTCCAGGCCGAGATCGGCCAGACCGAGCAGACCGGTGTCGAGGTGGTCGGCGAGGCCGCCGACGTCGACCAGGCGGTCTCGGTGATCACCGCGACCCGGCCCGAGGTGGTCCTTCTCGACGTGCACCTGCCGGGTGGCGGCGGGGTCGAAGTGCTGCGCCGGTGCGCCCCGTTGACGGCGGACGCCGAGCGGCCGGTGCGCTTCCTGGCGCTGTCCGTGTCGGACGCGGCCGAGGACGTGATCGGCGTGATCCGGGGCGGTGCCCGCGGCTACGTCACCAAGACGATCACCGGCACCGACCTGGTCGACTCGATCTTCCGGGTCCAGGAGGGCGACGCGGTCTTCTCTCCGCGGCTCGCCGGGTTCGTCCTGGACGCCTTCGCCTCCACCGACGCCCCGCCGGTCGACGAGGACCTCGACCGCCTCACCCAGCGCGAGCGCGAGGTCCTGCGCCTCATCGCCCGCGGCTACGCCTACAAGGAGATCGCCAAGCAGCTGTTCATCTCCGTCAAGACGGTCGAGTCCCATGTGTCGGCGGTGCTGCGGAAGTTGCAGCTGTCGAACCGGCACGAGCTGACCCGCTGGGCGACCGCGCGCCGCCTGGTCTGAGGCCGCAGGGACCTGCCGGGACCTGCCGGGGGGGCTCACGCGACCCGCGTGGCCCCCGCGAACGGCATCTCGTCGATCGGGGCGATCCGTACCGGCGCCGACGGGTTGGGTGCGTGGATCATCTGGCCGTTGCCGATGTAGATGCCGACGTGACTGATGCCCGAGTAGAAGAACACCAGGTCGCCGGGCTGCAGTTCGGAGCGGGAGACGCGGCGGCCGGCGTCGATCTGGGCGTAGGTGGTGCGGGGGATGGAGACCCCGGCCGAGCGGTAGGCGGCCTGGGCGAGGCCCGAGCAGTCGAAGGCGTCCGGACCGGTCGCGCCCCAGACGTAGGGGCTGCCGAGCTTCGAGTAGGCGTACGCGACGGCGGCCGCGGCGCGGGAGTCGGGGGCGGCGACGCTGCCCGGGCTCAGGGCGTCGCGGCCGTCCGAGGCCGAACGCGAGGCCCGGCCGGCGTCGGCACCGTCCGCCGTGACCGCCGCCCGCTGCCCCGGCGAAAGCTGTGACAGCAGCCGCCTGGCCTCGCCGAGCTTGCCGTTGACGTCGGTCTTCTGCTGCTTCAGCTCGGCCTGCCGGGACCGCAGCGCGGTCAGTTCCACGTGCGCCGCGCCGCGCAGCCGCTCGATCTCCCGCAGCTGCCCGCGCACCCGCGCCACCGCACCGGCCTGCCGGTCGCCGGCCCGTTCGGCGAACGCCGCGTCGTCCAGGTAGCGGTCGGGGTCGCTGGACAGTGCCAGCTGCCAGGCCGGATCGATGCCGCCGTCGCGGTACTGCGCGGCCGCTATCGAACCGAGCGCGTCCCGGGCGGAGTTGAACTTCTCCTGCGCGCGGGCCGTCTCGTCCTGCAACGACTTCAGCCGCCGCTGGGCCGTGTCGGCCTTGTCCTTCGCTCCGTCGTACTTCTGGGTGGCCGCCTCGGCCTCCTGGTACAGCTGGTCCACCTTGGCCTTCACCTGTGCCGGTGTCAGTTGCGGCTCGGCGTTTCCGGTCCCTTCGAAAGCCGTCGCGGTGGCCGCGCCCGCCAGGGCGAGGGTGGCGGCCGTGCGGGCCGTGTTACCGCTGAGCGAGCGCTGTCGGGGCTTGCGGTGCGCTGCCACCTGGACTGTCCCGTCCTTTCGTACGACCGCGGAGGAGTGCGGACTGCGCGTCCGGCGGCGGTCCGCCACAGGGGGAGCGGACCGCCGCCGGACATTCTCGGCGGTGGTGTCCGACTGCCGCCCCTGGCCCGGGCGGCGGTGGGGAGTCGGTCACCTGGGGGAGGACGCTAGGCCCGGGTGTGTCGGGCTGGTAACGCGATGCACGGAATTGGCGTGACCGGATCGTTACCCGACGGTATGTGAACGGGATTCCGGTCCGGAGCCGTCGGCTTCTCGGGACGGGATGACCGAAGAGACGGTTCCGGGGCAGGCTGGGGACAGGGGGTGCTATGGGGTGCATATATGCGGTGCGCCTCGCGGGGGGAGGGAAAAGAAAGAGGGGCCGGTGCCCGGGGCCCCGGGAGGCCCTGATTAGGCTCCGGGGCCATGGACGTACTCATCCATCTCTTCGTCGGCCTGCACATCATCGGCATCGCCGCGCTCCTCGGCGGCTTCCTCACCCAGATGAAGGCGATGGGCCAGGGCACGGCCCGGTTCGTCCCCGGGATGCTGCACGGCGCGTTCACCATGCTCGCGACCGGCGTGATCCTGGTCGGCCTCAACGAGGCCGACGGCCATCACGTCAACACCATCAAGATCGGCGTGAAGCTCGCCCTGCTGATCGTGATCCTCGGGCTCGTCTACGTGAAACGGGACGACGAGAAGGTGGAGAAGAGCGCCTTCGGCGTGGTGGGCCTGCTCACGATGGTGAACGTCTTCATCGCCGTCCTGTGGACGTGACCCGCGGCATCCCAGGCACCCCCGGCATCCCCCGCATCCTCAGCGGGCCCTGCTGAGGGCGGCACGGGTGGCACGGGCGGCCGCCACCGCTCCGGCCGCCACCGCCAGCCAGGCCGCCACCGTGACCCACACCAGCACCCGCCCCGGCCACTTCAGCCACGCGCCGCCGACGGAGGACGCGACCGACAGTGTCGCCGCCGCCGTCATCCCCATCGGGAATACCGTCGCCCAGCGGCGCACGTCGTAACGGAGCCGGGGCCATGCCACCTCCGCGGCCAGCAGCACGACGTACCAGGCCAGGTCCAGGACCAGCAGCGCCACCGTCACCGTGCGCAGGACACCGCTGTCGTCGTCGTTCCACAGGTACAGCCGCGCACTGTCGGCGCCCAGCAGCCGCGCCCCGGCCAGCGCGGAGATCGCCAGCGCACCGCCCGCCACCCACTGGTCACCGGGTCCGGCGGCGATCTGCCGCCACTCGAACCGCGGCACGGCGAGCCCGTACATCGCCAGCCCCAGCCAGAAGAGGACCAGCGCGAGGTGCGCGAGCCACGCCGTGGTCACGGCCGCGGCCAGCGTCGCTCCCAGCACGGCCAGACCCTGCGTGGCCACACAGGCCAGGAACACCGCGCCGGACATCCGCGGTCTCCAGTGCCTCACGACGAGGACCAGCAGCGGCGGCCACAGGACCGCCGACAGCGCCAGCAGGGCCCCGGCGGGCGTCTGCCACCCGAGCGCCGAGAACCGCGTCCCCAGCACCGTCGTAGCCGCCACGGCGGTGAGCGCGCCCGGCGTCCGTGCCTCCGCCGCCCACCGCCGGCGGTCGAGCACCAGCCGTACGACGAAGTCCGCGGCCAGCGCCGCCCACATCGCGCAGGCAAGCACCAGCGCCACCCGGGACACGGTCTCCGCCCCCGCCAGGTGCAACCCCACCGACATGATGCCGGTGGCCATCACAGCGGCCCCCGCCGCCGGCGGACGCTGCGCCCACCAGGCGCGCAGGAGTGAAATGCCGGACATGCCGCTGATGCTAGGGAGAGCCGGCCACGGCAGGAACGGGCCACGCGCGCGTGCGGCCCGAAAACCGCGCGGTCGCGGGACAGCGGCAGCGGAAGCCGTCCGCCTTCCAAGCCGTCCGCGCTGATCAGACGGTGGGCTAGGGTCGTGACGACACGTCGATCTCGGCTGAGGTCAGGGAGGGCGCCGGTGACGATGACGACGTTCGACAAGAGTGAGCGGTTGATCTGGGCGGGCCGGGGGGCCGCTTATGCCGGAAGCTTCGCCAAGCTGTGCGCCCATCCGGTGTCGCGGTTGCTCGATGCCGCCGAGGTCGGACCAGGCGCGCGGTTGCTGGACGTGGGGACCGGGCCGGGGACGGTCGCCGCGGCCGCGTGTGTCCGGGGCGCGACGGTGACGGCCGTGGATGCGGAGCCGACCATGGTCGAGTTGGCTGTTCAGGCCGCACCCGCGGCTGATGTGCGGGTGGCCGTTCTTCCCGCGCTTCCCTTCGCCGACGGAGAGTTCGACGCCGTCGTGGCCAACTTCGTTCTGAACCATGTGGGCCGGCCCAAAGTGGCGCTGGCTGAGCTGCGCCGTGTGGTGCGGCCCGGCGGCTGGATCGCGTTGACGACATGGGCGGCGCCGCCGGCGCCGGGACAGGCTCTGATCGGCCGTGCGATCGAGGCCGCGGGTGCGGTGCGCCCACCGCATCTGCCCGCAGGGCTGGCTCCTGAGGATGATTTCCCCCGTGACGAGAGCGGCCTGACCGGGCTGATGGACGCGGCGGGGCTGCGCGAGGCGGAGTGCGCGACCTTGCGTTGGGATCACCGCGCGAGCGCCGACGAGTGGTGGAGCGGTCCTGCGAGCGGAGTGGCGTTCGGCGGGCAGCTGGTGCAGAGCCAGACACCCCGGATCCGCGCCGAGATCAAGCGTCACTTCGATGTGTTCAGTTCGGAGTTCGCTGCCGAGGACGGTCTGCTGGCCCTGCCGCATGCGGCCCTGCTCGCGCGCGGGCGCCGCTGACCCGGGCGTCTGCAGATGCCGGCCTGCAGTCGGCTCAGGCCGGGCGTACCACGCTGTGGATGATCGACTCGCCGCCGTAGTAGATCGACTCCTCCCGGACGTAGGCGCCGGGCTTCGGGGCGTGGATCATCATGCCGTTGCCGATGTAGATGCCGACGTGGCTGACGTCGTCGTAGAAGAAGACCAGGTCGCCGGGTCGGGCGTCGGCGAGGGAGACGGTGGTGCCGGCGTTCACCTGGTCGTAGGTGGTGCGCGGCAGGGAGACGCCCGCGGCCTTCCAGGCGGCCTGGGAGAGCCCGGAGCAGTCGTAGGAGCCGGGGCCGGTGGCGCCCCAGACGTACGGCTTGCCGATCTGTGCGCGGGCGAAGGCGATCGCCTTGGCGGCCTTCGTGGCGTAGGCGGAGGAGGAGCCGCTCGACGTGCCGGAAGAGGAGCTGCCCGATGCGGCGGACGACGACGTCTCCTGCTCGGCGGCCGCGGCCTGCTGCTTCGCCAGCTCCGCCGCCTTGCGGGCCGCCACCTCCTCCTGCTGCTTCTCGATCGCCGCCAGCCGCGCCTTCTCCGCGGCCGTCAGCTGCGACAGCAGCTCCCGCGCGGAGGCCAGCTTCGTCTGGACGGTGGTCTTGGCGGTCTTGAGGTCGTCCTGCGTCTCGGTGAGCGTTTCGAGGCTCTTGGCGGCCTCCTGCCGCTTCCTCATGGTCGCGGACTGCTGGGTGACGTAGTCGTCGACCGCGCCCTTCTGGCGTGCGGTCAGCCGGCTCATCAGCTGGTCCTGGTCGAAGTAGTCCTGGGGACTGTCCGCGAGCAGGAAGGTCGCCGTGTCGGGGGCGGCGGCCCCGGTCCGGTACTGGGCCGCGGCGAACGAACCCAGCTCCTCACGCGCCTTGTTCAGCCGGTCCGTGCGCTCGGCGACGTCGTCGAGCAGGGTGTCGACCTGCTTGCGCTGCCGGCCGGTCCGCTCCTTGGCGGCGTTGTACTTCTCGGTCGCCGACTCCGCCTGCCGGTAGAGCGAGTCGACCTTCTTCTCGACCTCCTCCAGGCTCGGCTTGCCGTCCTCGGGGGGCGCGGCCTCGGCCGTCTGGGAGAACAGGGCCATGGAGGTGAGGGCGGCGGTGGCCAGCGCGGGGGTGCGTATGCCCGCCGCGCGCGTTCCTGACGGCCGGGACTTGCGGTGCGACGCCAACGGAGGCGACTCCTTCCACGTTCCGCCTACCGAGTTAGCTGTCGGGTTCGGGCGGGTGGTTCGGAAGGGTTGCCCTACGGTCCGCTCCCCGGAGGGGAGTCGGGACCGATTCACCCCGGGATCGGTGGGTCCCCGGCTCCGGATGCGCGGCGGCGCCCCGGACTCGGCGGAGGCCGTGCGGCCCGGCGACGTTCGCCGGTGGGGGTCGCGCGGCCCGCCTCGCACGCTAACCAACTCGTGTGGCCTCTGTGAAGGTTGATGTGCGATATGCCCGATACATTTTCGTGACCTTGTTGTTAGAACTTGTTAAGGCAAGGTCATCTGGGACGGTATGAGTGACTTGTTCGGAAGGGTGCCGCTGGTTCGCGCTGGGGGAGTGCGGCTCCGTGCTCCGCGCCGACCTGCCGTGACGGAGCGGAACCGGTCGGTCACCCGGGCGAGTTTTCGGGGCGGCGACCGGTTGTCGGTGGGGCGCCCTAGACTCGGAGAGCGATGAGCAGCCTCTTTGACGACAGCTTCCTGGCGAGCCTCCAGGCCCCCCGCGGCCATGACGAGGAACCCCCGCCGCCGCCCGAGGACGAGCACGCTCCGGAGTCGATTCCGGACGATCTGTTCGGCGGGAAGTTCGACGTGCCCCCGGACCGAGACGCCTACTACCGCGACGGCGCCGCCCGCCCGGCCCTGGACCCGGCCGCGCTCCTGGACGGGCTGAACGACAACCAGCGGGCGGCCGTGGTGCACGCCGGCTCCCCGCTGCTCATCGTGGCCGGCGCCGGTTCCGGCAAGACGCGCGTGCTCACCCACCGCATCGCCCACCTGCTCGGCGCGCGCCAGGTGCACCCGGGCCAGATCCTCGCGATCACCTTCACCAACAAGGCCGCGGGCGAGATGAAGGAGCGGGTCGAGCACCTCGTCGGCCCGCGCGCGAACGCGATGTGGGTGATGACCTTCCACAGCGCCTGCGTGCGGATCCTGCGCAGGGAGAGCAAGAAGCTCGGCTTCACCTCCTCCTTCTCGATCTACGACGCGGCCGACTCCAAGCGCCTGATGGCCCTGGTCTGCCGCGACCTGGACCTCGACCCCAAGCGCTACCCGCCGAAGTCCTTCAGCGCCAAGATCAGCAACCTGAAGAACGAGCTGATCGACGAGGAGGACTTCGCCGCCCAGGCCGCCGACGGCTTCGAGAAGACCCTCGCCCAGGCCTACGCCCTGTACCAGTCGCGGCTGCGCGAGGCGAACGCCCTCGACTTCGACGACCTGATCATGACGACGGTCAACCTGCTGCGCGCCTTCCCGGACGTCGCCGAGCACTACCGCCGCCGCTTCCGGCACGTCCTGGTCGACGAGTACCAGGACACCAACCACGCCCAGTACGCCCTGGTGCGCGAGCTGGTCGGCACCGGCGCGCCCGACCTGCCCCCCGCCGAGCTCTGCGTCGTCGGTGACGCCGACCAGTCGATCTACGCCTTCCGGGGCGCGACGATCCGCAACATCCTCCAGTTCGAGGAGGACTACCCGAACGCGACGACGATCCTCCTCGAACAGAACTACCGCTCCACGCAGACGATTCTGAGCGCCGCCAACGCGGTCATCGAGCGCAACGAGTCCCGCCGCCCGAAGAACCTGTGGACCAACGCGGGCGCGGGCGCGCAGATCACCGGCTACGTCGCCGACACCGAGCACGACGAGGCGCAGTTCGTCGCCGAGGAGATAGACCGTCTGACGGACGCGGGCGAGGCGAAGGCCGGCGATGTCGCCGTCTTCTACCGCACCAACGCCCAGTCCCGCGTCTTCGAGGAGATCTTCATCCGCGTCGGCCTGCCCTACAAGGTCGTCGGCGGGGTCCGCTTCTACGAGCGCAAGGAGGTCCGGGACGTCCTGGCCTACCTGCGGGTGCTGGCCAACCCGGAGGACTCCGTCCCGCTCCGGCGCATCCTCAACGTCCCCAAGCGCGGTATCGGCGACCGCGCGGAGGCGATGATCGACGCCCTCGCCCAGCGCGAGAAGATCAGCTTCCCGCAGGCGCTCAGGCGCGTCGACGAGGCGTACGGCATGGCCGCGCGGTCGACGAACGCGGTCAAGCGGTTCAACACGCTGATGGAGGACCTCCGTACGGTCGTGGAGTCCGGCGCCGGACCCGCCACCGTCCTGGAGGCGATCTACGAACGCACCGGATACCTCGCCGAGCTGCAGAACTCGACGGACCCGCAGGACGAGACCCGCATCGAGAACCTCCAGGAACTCGCCTCCGTGGCACTGGAGTTCGAGCAGGAGTCCGGAGAGGGCGAGGAACAGCCCGGGCTCGCCGCCTTCCTGGAGCGGGTGGCCCTGGTCGCCGACTCCGACCAGATTCCCGACGACGACGAGAACGGCGACGGCGTCATCACCCTGATGACCCTGCACACCGCCAAGGGCCTCGAATTCCCGGTGGTGTTCCTGACCGGCATGGAGGACGGCGTCTTCCCGCACATGCGCGCCCTCGGCCAGACCAAGGAGCTGGAGGAGGAGCGGCGCCTCGCCTACGTGGGCATCACGCGGGCGCGGGAGCGGCTGTACCTCACCCGGTCCTCGATGCGCAGCGCCTGGGGCCAGCCGTCGTACAACCCGCCCTCGCGCTTCCTGGAGGAGATCCCGGGCGCGTATCTGGAGTGGAAGCGGACCGGGGCGATGGCGCCGGTCTCCACCGGGCCCGCGGCGGGCGTGGCGGCCTCGCTCTCCTCGACCCGCTCGCGCTCCTCGGCGTCGGGTGCGTCCGGCTTCGCCACCCGGCGGACCTCGGAGAAGCCGGTGGTCTCGGTGGCCGTCGGCGACCGTGTCACCCACGACCAGTTCGGCCTCGGCACGGTCGTCGCGGTGAAGGGCACGGGGGCGAACGCGGAGGCGACGATCGACTTCGGCGACACCAAGCCGAAGCGGCTGCTGCTGCGGTACGCGCCGGTGGAGAAGCTGTAGGACGACCGGGTCCCGCCGCGGCGGGACCCGCCGGTACCGGTCAGGTCGGGTCGAGCCCGTGGCTGCGCAGCCACGGCAGCGGGTCTAAGGCGGCGCCACCGGCCGGCCGCACCAAGAAGTGCAGGTGCGGCCCGGTCGAGTTGCCGGAGTTCCCGGAGTACGCGATCGGGTCGCCTGCCTTCACCGTCGTACCGGCGGCGACACGGTAGGACGAGAGGTGGCAGTACCACGTCTCCGTGCCGTCCTTCGCCGTCACTATCATCATGTTGCCGTAGGCGCTGTTCCACTTGGTGGAGACGACGCCGTCCATCGCGGCCATCACCGTCGTGCCGTAGGAGACGGGAAAGTCGATGCCCGTGTGGACGGACATCCAGTTCACGCCGGCCTGGCCGAAGTAGGCGCTGAGCCCTTTCTGCGTGACCGGAAGGGCGTACTTCGGGCGCAGCCGCTCCTTGCGGGCCGCCTCCGCCGCCGCCTTCTTCTTCTCGGACTCCTGCTGGGCCTTGAGGTCGATGCGCTCCTGCGTCCGGCTGGCCCGGTCGGCGAAGTCGTCGGCGCCCGCCGAGAGCGTCCGCAGCTGGGCGTCCAGCTTGCTGTTGGCGGCGGACGGTTTCACCGACTGCCCGTCGGAGGCGGAGGCCGTGGTGTCCTTGCCGTCGTCGGTCAGGCTGCCGACGGAGGCGGCCGCGATCCCGGCGACCCCCATCACGCACACCGAGGGCACGGCGACGGTCAGCAACGCGGACCGCTTGGGAGGCGTACGGCGGCGGGAACGCGCTCCCGCGCGGGAACCGGCGCGGGTCGTCGCCCCCTCCGGCGTGGCCGGGGTGATCTCTTCCTGGTCGTCCAGCAGTGGCGTTACTTCAGGCAGTTCAGGCAGTTCACCGGTCGCGGCCGATTCCCCGCCGTCCGGGAAGTCTTCCGTGGACTCCTCGAACTCCCTGAACTCTCCGAACTCGCCGAAATCTCCGGACGCCTCGAACTCCCCGTGGGCAAGCTCGTGCTCGGGCTCGGCGCTCTGTGCCGGGGTGCCGTCGGAGTTCCACTGCGTGGCGTCGTACACGCCGGTGTCGAACGCCTGGGTGCCCCACTCCCACTGCTGGGTCGCACCGGCCATGCCCGACTGGTCGGGCTGGAGCCAGGCGTTCGCGTCCCAGTGACCGCTGGTGTCGGCGATCGTCTCGGGTGACGGCGCCGGTGCCGGGATGGTCCACGCGGTGCTGTCGTAGGCGCCGGAATCGTAGGCGGCGTGATGCTGGGCCGCGTACGGGTCGTAGTTCAGCGTCTGGCCGCCGGCCGTCTGCCACTGCGTGGCGTCGTACGCGCCGGTGGACCGGCTCTCGCCCGGGAGGCTGCCGAAGAGCGGATCGCTGTGGAACGAGGCGCCGGCGACGGTGTGGTCGCCGTACGTGGTGAAGTCGCCGTACTGGGCTTCCTGGGTGCTGTACGCCGCGTAGTGCGCCGGATCGGCATCGGAAGCCGGGGCCGGGGTGGTCATGGTCCCCGACGGGTGACGGTCGTTCACCAACTTCTCTTTCGCCTCGACAACAGGGGCTGGCAGAGCAGTGCGGCGACTGTACCCGGCGGTATACGGGCGCGACAATCTTCAACAGGTTTCGCTGTTTCGGGAAACGGGCATTCGGCCGTGTTTCGGGGGACGACGGGCGCGGGTTTGGCTTTGTGTTCGAGGAGTGTTCGAGGGAGAGGGGTCGTCAGGCCACCGTCAGACCGCCCGCGATCCGCTCCTCGGGGTGGGTTTCGTCGAGGGCCTGCCGTATACCGGTCGCGATCGCCGGGTGGACGGGCAGGGCGAGGTGGCCGATCCCGGTCACCCGCACATTCGTCGCCATGAGGTCCGGGTGGTCGACCCGGGCCGTCTCCACCGGCTCCATCAGCGAGTCGAGGTCGCTCCAGAAGCTCACGAACCGGGTACGGCAGCCGGGTGCCGGCCGGGCCAGCTCCTCGATCACCTGCGAACCGGGGCGCATCTGCCGCACGATCGGGTGCGCGTCCGCGAGCGGCGCCACCCGGGTGCCGGAGTGCGGGGTACCGAGCGTCACCAGGGTGCGGACCCGCAGGTCGCCGCCGAGGCGCTGGACGTAGTAGCGCGCGATCAGGCCGCCGAGGCTGTGCCCGACGATGTCGACCCGGCCGCTGCCGGTGCGCGCGCAGATCTCCTCTATGTGCCGGCCGAGCAGTTCGGCGGCGGTGCGGATGTCGCAGGTCAGCGGTGAGTAGTTGAGCGACTCGACACGCTGGCCGCCGTGCTGGGCGAGGGTGCGGCGCAGCAGGACGAAGACCGAGCGGTTGTCGATGAACCCGTGCAGCAGCACGACCGGCGGGGCCGCCCGGACCGGCAGCCGGGCCGGGCCGTCGGCGGGCTCGGCGGGCAGTGCGGACGGCGGGGCCGGTGCGGGCGGGCGGCGCTCCGGGGTGAGGCCCGTCGGGTAGAGCAGCAGGTGCCCGGCCAGGATCGCGGCCTCCAGGGCCGTCGACTTCAGGAGGGCCAGCGACAGTCCGGCGAGTCTGCTGGGCAGGAGGCGGCGGCAGAACGGGAGAAAGGGGTCCAGTACCTCGGTGACCTTCATCGGCCGGCCTCCTGTCGGCACGCCGAGGACGACTCCGTCCCCCGTGTGCCCTCATGGGGAGTCCGAGCGCGGAGGCGGCGGGGGTGGCGGGATGCGACGCCATGCCACGTCGTGGGCCCGTACTGCCCCGCGGACCACGCTGCGGCTCCCTGACGTGTCCCGCTGTGTGTGATTTCCCCCTCTGTAACCTCCGCGAAACTGCCGGTTGCGGGATGCTGGAGATAACGTTCGTTCACTTGCGACGGGTGGCGGAACGCGCCGAATGTGCGGTACTTCTCGGTACGGATGGATGTTGGCGTGTTCGTTTCATGGTCATGGAGGCAGTGATGGGTGTGGCAGCCGGCCCGATCCGTGTGGTGGTGGCCAAACCGGGGCTCGACGGCCACGACCGCGGGGCCAAGGTCATCGCGCGGGCGCTGCGCGACGCGGGCATGGAGGTCATCTACACCGGGCTCCACCAGACACCGGAACAGATCGTCGGCACGGCCATCCAGGAGGACGCCGACGCCATCGGCCTCTCCATCCTCTCCGGCGCCCACAACACGCTGTTCGCGGCGGTCATCGACCTCCTCAAGGAGCGTGACGCCGAGGACATCCTCGTCTTCGGCGGCGGCATCATCCCCGAGGACGACATCGCCCCCCTCAAGGAGAAGGGCGTTGCCGCGATCTTCACGCCGGGGGCGACGACGACGTCGATCGTGGAGTGGGTGCGGGAGAACGTGCGGCAGCCGACGCAGGCCTAGTCCGCATGTGCGGGGGGCCGACTTGGGGGGTGCGCGTGGTGTGGGGCGCTGCGGGACGGTGGGGGCTGGGCGCGCAGTTCCCCGCGCCCCTCAAGGGGCGCGGTCGTCCAGCTCTTTGAGCATTGCCGCTCGGAGTCTCAGGGTCGTCACCAGGCGTTGGAAGGCTTCCGCCCAGTAGCCGCCGGCTCCCGGTGACGCGTCCTCGCGTTCGTCCGGTACTGCGAGGAGGGCGTCGAGCCGGGCGGCTTCCGCGGGGTCCAGGCAGCGCTCGGCCAGGCCCATCACCCCGCTGAAGCTCCACGGGTAACTCCCCGCGTCCCGCGCGATGTTGAGGGCGTCCACCACGGACCGGCCGAGCGGTGCGGACCAGGGGACGGCGCACATGCCGAGCAGCTGGAACGCCTCCGACAGACCGTGTGCCGCGATGAAGCCGGCCACCCAGTCGGCCCGCTCCCCGCCCTCCAGCGTGCCCAGCAGCTTGGCCCGTTCGGCCAGGGACACCGCGCCAGGACCGCCCGCCTCCGGTGCCGCCGGAACCCCCAGCAGCGCTCTCGCCCACCCGGCGTCGCGCTGCCGTACGGCGGCCCGGCACCAGGCCGCGTGCAGCTCGCCCTGCCAGCCGTCCGCCACCGGCAGCGCCACGAGCTCCGCCGGCGTACGGCCGCCGAGCCGCGCCGCCCAGGTGGCGAGCGGGGCCGCTTCCACCAACTGCCCCAGCCACCAGGACCGTTCGCCGCGCCCGGCCGGCGGCTTGGCCACCACCCCGTCGCGCTCCATCCCCGGGTCGCACTCCGGCGGTGCCTCCACCGCGATCACCGGCCCGTCCCCGGTGTGATCGACCGCCACGCACACCCCGGCCCGCACCGCCATCCGACCGGCGAGCGCCGAGCCGGGCAGTGCGGACAGCAGCTCCGCGGCCGTCGTCCGCACGTTACGGCTCCGGTCCGACAGCGCCTGCTCCAGGAACGGCTCGTCCCCGGCGGCCAGTCCGGTGCGCAGCGAGTCGAGGAACATCAGCCGGTCCTCGGCCCGCTCCGTCACCCAGGTCCCGGCCAGCAGCTCGCGCGCCGCCTCGGGTGAACGCGCCCGGAGCGCGGCCAGCAGCGCGACCCGCTCGGCGAACAGCCCCTCCTGCCACAGCTGCCGTATCGCCGCGGTGTCCTCGGGGTCGGGCAGGGCCGTGCCGCCGCCCGGGGCCGCGCGCAGGGCGAACCGCCAGTCCTGGTTGAGCCGGGCCAGCCACAGGGCGCGCGGTCCGGCGAAGGCCAGCGCGGCGGGCCGCAGGTCGGTACGGCCCCGGGCGGCGTCCAGCAGCGCGGGCAGCAGCTGCGGGGGTGCGGCGAACCCGCGTGCGCCGGCCGCCGCGAGCCACTGCGGCAGCAGCTCCATCAGGTCGGGCGAGGTGCCCCGGCGGCCGCCGGCCGCGGTACCGGGGCGGTCGGAGAGCAGCATCGCCAGCCGACGTGCCGCGGCGGCCGGCAGCGCGGGGCGCGGATCCGCGGGGGCCGGTTCGGGGCGGCGCGCGGCCGGTGCCGGACGCAGCCCGGCCCGCCGTCGTACGGTCGCCACGGCCGCCTCGTCCAGCAGGGCCACCGGAGCCTCGCGGCCCGGCGTGCCGGTCGCGGGCGGACGCCGGTCGGTGCCCAGCAGAGCCGTGGTGACGAGATCCTCCCAAGCGGTCACGGGTTCCCTTTCCGCGGGTTCTGCGAGTCGGTTCGGGGGTGGGGCCGGCCGGGTCAGCACAGCGGTACCGCCTCGCCCGCCGTCTCCGGCCAGGCCGTCAGCGGGGTGAAGCCGCGGTGGCCGCACTCGCCGAAGACCGTGACCGGGGCGCCGCCCGAGAGCGCGACCAGCCGCCACAGGTCCGGCCCGGAACGGGCGGCGGGAGCCAGCGGCAGCGCGGACTCGCCCTCGGCGTCGGCCAGTTGCCAGGAGTCGCCGTCCTGGACCGGCACCACCCGGTCCAGCGTCACCGGCACCGACTCCAGCCACGGGTCGTCACGCAGCGCCTCCCCGTACCGGGCCGCCGCCCGCTCGGTCGGCACGCCTGGCGGCCGTGCCGACAGGGGCGCCGGTGCGGCGAACCGCTCACCCAGCGCCGCCCGGTGCTGCCCCGCGCCCGGATAGGCGGACAGCTCCGCCTCCAGGGCGAGGCCTACCGGCAGCGCCAGCTCGGGGGCGCGGCCGGCCGCGCCGTAGGAGAGCAGCAGTGCCGTACGCCCGGAGTCGGCGCCGTGCAGCCAGATCCGGCGGGTCGTCAGCTTCGCGTCACCGGTGTCGTACTGGGCGAGGACCAGCCAGCGGTCCCGCACCGGGGGGCCGTCCGCCGGGGCGGGCAGGCCGACCCGGGAGCGGACCGTGGCCGCGAGGCCCGCCGGGAGCCGGTCGCGGCGCAGCCAGCCCTGGTCGAGGAGGTGCAGCAGCGCACACTCCTCGAGGAGCCGCACCGGCCAGCCCGGACCGGAGCCCGGTATCGCCCCCAACTCCCGCACCCGCGCGGCCAGTCCGGGGGCCTGGGCGTCGATCATGCGGGCCGCCGTCTCCTCCCACAGCCCGTACCCCGCCTGTTCGGCCGCGGCCAGGCCGCCGCGCAGCAGGTCGGACAGGCGCTGCTCCAGCTCGCCGGCGCCCGCCGTGATCCGCTCGGCCCGCTTCTCGGACCGGCGCCGGGCCGCCGCTGGATCAGCGGCGGCCGGGGAACTCCCGCCGCCCGCCGCCCGTTTGTCCTCCGCACGCCCGCGTCTGCCCGCGATCCACTGCTCGGCCCAGTCCGGCGGCTCCTGCGCGGCCGGCACCGACTCGTCCTCGCCCGCCCAGAGCAGAAGCAGTCCGAGGGCGTGCTTGCAGGGGAACTTCCGGCTCGGGCAACTGCACTTGTAGGCCGGACCCGCCGGATCGGCGATGTCCACGATCGTCTGGTACGGCTTGCTGCCGCTGCCCTTGCACAGTCCCCATACCGTCCCCTCCTCGCAACTCCCCGCCCCGGACCACGGTCCGGCCGCTCCGAGTCTGCTTCCCGCCTTGCGTGACGCGGCGTCAGGCGCCAAGGCCAGCACCTGGTCCGCACTCCAGCGCACCCCCTGCTGAGTCATGCCATCGAAGGTAGATCCCGCCACTGACAATCGCCCCGGCGGGCGCGTCTGTGCAGGTCAGAGCGATTGTCAGTGGCGTGGTGCACGGTGGACACCAGATCCGAACCGGCCGAGCTGGAGGGGGCCTCAGCCATGACTGTGTCCGTGGAACCGACCGACCCGACGACCACCGAGGGCGCGCTGCGACCGCACGCCGAGCACGCCTTCGCCGCCGAACTGGCGGCGCTGGCCGCGCAGGACGACCGGCCGCGACCGGCCCGCTGGAAGCTGTCTCCGTGGGCGGTGGCGACCTATCTGCTCGGCGGAACACTGCCGGACGGCACGGTGATCACACCGAAGTACGTCGGCCCGCGCCGCATCGTCGAGGTCGCCGTCACCACCCTCGCCACCGACCGTGCCCTGCTCCTGCTCGGCGTGCCAGGCACCGCCAAGACCTGGGTCTCCGAGCACCTGGCGGCCGCCGTCAGCGGTGACTCGACCCTCCTCGTGCAGGGCACGGCCGGCACGCCTGAGGAGGCCATCCGCTACGGCTGGAACTACGCGCAGCTGCTGGCCCACGGCCCCAGCCGGGACGCTCTCGTGCCGAGCCCGGTCATGCGGGCCATGGCGGAGGGGATGACGGCGAGAGTCGAGGAGCTGACCCGGATCCCCGCCGACGTGCAGGACACGCTGATCACGATCCTGTCCGAGAAGACCCTGCCCATTCCCGAGCTGGGCCAGGAGGTGCAGGCGGTCCGCGGCTTCAACCTGATCGCCACCGCCAACGACCGCGACCGGGGCGTCAACGACCTCTCCAGCGCCCTGCGCCGCCGCTTCAACACCGTGGTGCTGCCGCTGCCGGAGAGCCCGGACGCCGAGGTCGACATCGTCGCGCGCCGCGTCGACCAGCTCGGCCGCTCCCTGGACCTGCCGGCCGTGCCCGACGGCATCGCGGAGATCCGCCGGGTCGTCACCGTCTTCCGCGAGCTGCGCGACGGCGTCACCGCAGACGGCCGCACCAAGCTCAAGTCGCCGAGCGGCACACTCTCCACGGCCGAGGCGATCTCCGTCGTCACGGGCGGCCTCGCCCTGGCCGCCCATTTCGGGGACGGCGTGCTGCGGGCCGGTGACATCGCGGCCGGCATCCTCGGCGCCGTCGTCCGCGACCCGGCCGCCGACCGGGTCATCTGGCAGGAGTACCTGGAGACGGTCGTCCGCGAGCGGGACGGCTGGAAGGACTTCTACCGCGCCTGCCGCGAGGTGAGCGTATGAGCGACACCGGGGGGAGGCCGCCCGGGCCGCTGCTGCTGGGGGTACGGCACCACGGGCCCGGCTCCGCGCGGGCGGTGCGGGCCGCCCTGGACGCCGCCCGGCCGCGGGTCGTCCTGATCGAGGGCCCGCCGGAGGCCGACGCGCTGATCCCGCTCGCCGCCGACCCGGAGATGCGGCCCCCGGTCGCCCTCCTCGCGCACGCCGTGGACGAGCCCGGCCGCTCGGCGTTCTGGCCGCTGGCCGACTTCAGCCCCGAGTGGGTGGCCGTCCGCTGGGCTCTGGAGCACGAGGTCCCGGCCCGCTTCATCGACCTGCCGGCCACGCACACGTTGGCGTGGGAGGGGCACGAGGACCCGTGCGAACCGGATGACGGTGCCGACGGCGGGCGGCGGATGCGCGTCGACCCGCTCGCCGCCCTCGCCGAGGCCGCCGGGTACGACGATCCCGAGCGCTGGTGGGAGGACGTCGTCGAGCACCGGGGCGGGGCCGGGGAGCGGGACGCGTTCGCGCCGTTCGCCGCGGTGGCGGAGGCGATGGAGGCGCTGCGGGAGACCTACGGGGTCGGCGGGCGCGACCGGGACCCCGTGCGGGAGGCGTACATGCGGCTCCAACTGCGCGCCGCGCAACGGGAGTTCCGGGAGCAGGTCGCGGTGGTGTGCGGGGCGTGGCATGTGCCGGCGCTGCGCGCGAAGAGCACCGTCGCCGCCGACCGGGAGCTCCTGAAGGGCCTGCCCAAGGTCAGGACCGACATGACCTGGGTGCCGTGGACCAACCGGCGGCTGGCCCGGGCGAGCGGCTACGGCGCCGGCATCGACTCGCCGGGCTGGTACGGACATCTGTTCCGGGCCCCGGACCGGCCGGTGGAGCGGTGGCTCACCAAGGTGGCCGGACTGCTCCGCGAGGAGGACCGGATCGTCTCCTCGGCCCATGTCATCGAGGCGGTACGGCTGGCCGAGACCCTCGCGGTGATGCGCGGCCGCCCGCTGCCCGGCCTCGGCGAGACGACCGACGCGGTGCGGGCGGTGCTGTGCGAGGGCTCGGACGTCCCGCTGGCGCTGGTGCACGACCGGCTGGTGGTCGGGGACGTGCTGGGGGAGGTGCCGGAGGCGGCGCCCGCGGTGCCGTTGCAGCGGGACCTGGCCCGGGAGCAGCGCCGGCTCCGGCTCAGGCCGGAGGCGCTGGAGCGGGAGCTGGAACTCGACCTGCGCAAGGAGACCGACGCCGGGCGCAGCCGGCTGCTGCACCGGCTGCGGCTGCTCGGCGTCGGCTGGGGCGAGCCCGCGCAGTCCCGGGGCAGCACGGGGACGTTCCGGGAGACCTGGCGGCTGCGCTGGGAGCCGGAGCTGTCGGTGCGGGTGGCAGAGGCCGGGGTGTGGGGGACGACCGTCGAGGGCGCGGCGACGGCCAGGGCCGAGGCCGACGCGGTGCACGCGAGCGCCCTCGCCGAGGTCACCGGTCTCGCCGAGCACTGCCTGCTCGCGAGCCTGCCGGAGGCGCTGCCAGTGGTGATGCGGGCGCTCGCCGACCGGGCCGCGCTGGACACGGACGTCGGCCAACTCGCCCAGGCCCTCCCGGCCCTGGTCCGCTCCCTGCGCTACGGCGACGTCCGGAGCACCGACACCGAGGCGCTCGCCGAGGTCGCCGCGGGCCTCGCCGAGCGGGTCTTCGTCGGACTCCCGCCGGCCTGCGTCGCCCTGGACGCGGACGCGGCCGACGAGATGCGCGGCCATGTGGACGCCGTGCACACGGCGGTGGGACTCCTCGGGGAGCCCGGAACGGCGGCGGGGGCGGGGGCGGGGGCCGATTCCGGCGGCCGTGACCTGCGGGGCCGCTGGCGGGCGGTGCTGCGCACGCTGTCCGGGCGGGAGACCGTGCCCGGGGTGCTGCGCGGGCGGGCCGTGCGGATCCTGCTGGACGAGGGGGAGCTGGAGCCCGAGGAGGCGGCGCGGCTGATGGGGCTGGTGCTCTCGCCGGGGACCCCGCCCGCGGACGCGGCCGCCTGGATCGAGGGGTTCGTCGGCGGCAGCGGCGGGGGCGGGATGCTGCTCGTGCACGACGAGCGGCTGCTCGGCCTGGTCGACGCCTGGCTGACCGGGGTGCCCGCGGCGGCGTTCACGGACGTGCTCCCGCTGCTGCGGCGGACGTTCTCGGTGTACGAGCCGGGGGTGCGCCGGACGATCGGCGAACTGGTGCGCCGCGGCCCGGGGGAGCGGCTCCAGGGGGCGGCGCGAATCGGCGGGACACCGGGATTCGGCGCCGAGGCGGACGCCGGGCGCGCCGACGCCGTACTGCCGGTGCTGCGCCTGCTGCTCGGCCTCGACGAAGCGGAAGACGAAGGGAAAGACGCAGCGGAACCGGACAACGACCTTGTGGGGGCGGGGAAATGACCACGGACGCGACGGATGTGACGGACGCGACGGATGTCGGCGCCGACGCCGGACTCGGTGATCCCGGGCAGGAGCGGCTGCGGCGGTGGCGGCTGGTGCTCGGGGGCGAGGCCGCCGACGGGACCGGGTGCACGCTGTCGGGGCAGGACGCGGCGATGGACGGGACGCTGGCCGCGCTGTACGGGAAGGGGGACAGACCGCAGTCCGGGCGGGACCGTTCGGCGGGGCTCGGGGCGTCGGCGCCGTCGGTGGCGCGTTGGCTCGGGGACATCCGGACGTACTTCCCGTCCTCCGTCGTCCAGGTCATGCAGCGGGACGCCATCGACCGGCTCGGGCTGGCCTCGCTGCTGCTCGAACCGGAGATGCTGGAGGCGGTCGAGGCCGATGTGCACCTGGTCGGCACGCTCCTCTCGCTCAACAAGGCGATGCCGGAGACGACGAAGGAGACCGCACGGGCGGTCGTGCGCAAGGTCGTCGAGGACCTGGAGAAGCGGCTGGCCACCCGCACCCGGGCCACCCTCACCGGCGCTCTCGACCGCAGCGCCCGCATCACCCGGCCGCGCCACCACGACATCGACTGGAACCGCACCATCGCGGCCAACCTCAAGCACTACCTGCCCGAGTACCGGACGATCGTGCCGGAGCGGCTGATCGGGTACGGGCGGGCTTCGCAGTCGGTGAAGAAGGAGGTGGTGCTCTGCATCGACCAGTCCGGGTCGATGGCCGCGTCGGTGGTGTACGCCTCGGTGTTCGGGGCGGTGCTGGCGTCCATGCGGTCGATCGACACCAGGCTCGTCGTCTTCGACACCGCGGTGGTCGACCTCACCGACCAACTCGACGACCCGGTGGACGTGTTGTTCGGCACCCAGCTCGGCGGCGGTACGGACATCAACCGGGCGCTGGCGTACTGCCAGTCGCAGATCACCCGGCCGGCGGAGACCGTCGTCGTCCTCATCAGCGACCTCTACGAGGGCGGCATACGGAACGAGATGCTGAAGCGGGTCGCGGCGATGAAGGCGTCGGGGGTGCAGTTCGTGGCGCTGCTCGCGCTGTCGGACGAGGGGGCCCCGGCGTACGACCGGGAGCATGCGGCCGCGCTCGCCGCGCTGGGGGCACCGGCGTTCGCCTGCACGCCCGATCTCTTCCCCGAGGTGATGGCGGCGGCGATCGAGAAGCGGCCGATTCCGGTGCCGGACACCGTGTGATGCCGCGCCCGGGAGGAGGGGCGGAGGGTGACTTGTCGACTCGGCGATGTACGGCACCGGTGGTCAAAACGGACATGACTACCCATCGGTAACGAGGGGCTTGCGCAACCTCGGGAGTCCCGTGCAAGGATCGAAGTCTCCACTGGTCTTTCACCGGCCTTCACGCCGTTGGGCCACCTCTGCTCTGTTCCGCCGCACGGGAGGGTCCTCCCCGTCTTGACCTCGCCAGCAGTTCTGCCCGGTGCCGCCGTGCGCGTGTTGCGTACGGCGCCGGGGCGGCGTGCGCTGCAACTGGCGCTGCTGGTCGGCGGACTGCTCGCGCTCGGCTTCCTCTGCGGGCAGCAGGCGCAGGCGGCCGAGGGCGCGCCCTCGACTCCGTCGCCGACGTCGGTCGTGACCCAGAAGGTGCCGCTGCGGGACGTGGTGACGCCTCGTCGGGTGCCGGAGACGCGGAAGCCCGTCACCAGGGCGGTGCCGGTGGTGCCTGTCGTGGCGGTGGCGCCGGTGGTGGACAGCGTCGGCGAAGTCGTCCGGTCCGTGACCGGCACGGTGACCACTCCGGTCACCACGGCCCTGACCGACACGCTCGTCGAGACGGTGCGGCAGGTGACGGAGCTGCCCGTGGTGCAGGTGCCGCAGCTTCCCGTCGTCTCCGAGCCGCCCGTCGAGTCGGCCCCGGCACCGGTGACGCCGGAGCCTGCGCCCGGTCCCGCGCAGTCGCGGACACCGGTCACGCACGACACCGGGCACAAGACGTCCCGTACGGAGACGGCAGCGGCGGCGACCGCCGTCGTGTCGTACGGGCCGCGGATCACCGCCGTGACGCTGACGCCCGACAGGGCGGTGCACGTCGGCGGCCACCGTGCCGCCCGCGCCGCCGACGCACCCGCGCACCGCGCGCCCGCCGGGGACCCGGACGGCGTGCTGGGCAAGGCGGCGGTCGACGGCACGGCCTCCCGGCACGGTGACGCGCACGTCGTGACCTTCGCCGACCGGGCGCCGCTCAGGCTCGTGCCCGGTGCCGCCGCGCGCCTCGACGCGGCCGGGACCCGGGACAGGTACCGGGACATCCCCCTCTTCCCCGGCTAGGACCGGCGACCACCTTCCCCGCCACAGACCTGTCGCGCGGGGGCGGAACAGGTCTGCCCGCCCGTCCGGACCCTTGCGGATCCCCCTTCTGGACTCCGTGAGCACGTCTCGGTTCCCCTGCCGAGCGCTCCGGGCGGCGATGTCCCCAGCCGTGCTTCCGGTCTCACGGAAGCTCTCCCGGCTTCTTGTGCGCGTGGCGAACGCGCCGGAGCCCCGAAGGACTGACATACGCATGAACGAGTACATCGACCGTTCCAGGGCCGCCCGGATCCGCGGCACCCAGGCCATCCAGGGCGCCCGTGCGGCCCGCGCCGCGACGGCGACGGCCAGGGCGCAGGCTGTCGCCCGAGCTCACGCCCAGGCCCTCCAGAACCGCGCGGCGACCATGCTGATGGACACCGCCCCCGGCCACCTCCCCCACCCCTCGGCCGGTACTGCCACGACCCCGGAGGCTGGCCGCGGGGCCTAGGCCCGCGTGACCGGCTTTCCGTGACTCCGTGGGTGGCTCGGTGCGGGCGGCCGAATGCCGTCGGTCCGTCCGGCCGGAAATCCCACGGTTCGGGCCGGCCCTCCCCTGTGGGGCGGGGTGCGGCTGCCCGGCCCGAGGACCGGAAATCCTCGGGACCTGAGGCCTCACCGGGTCAACCCCAGCCCGGTGAGGCCTCGCACATCACACGTAAGGCGGCACGCCGTGCCACGAAAACCAGGGATACCCGGCATCATGTGACAGGTATCACCGCTCAGGTGTGACTCCCGATTTAGAGACCCCCAGCGAGCGGCGATAATCTGCGAGACGGACATGCCGCGCGCTCGGACACCGTGTGCGCCCCCCTTGTGACACATGCGGACGTCACGTTGCCCTTCGCGGCACGCCCACGCATCCAACGAACCGCGAGATCACTGATAGGGACGGAAGCGCGTGGACCTGTTCGAGTACCAGGCGAGGGACCTCTTCGCCAAGCACGATGTACCGGTGCTGGCCGGTGAAGTCATCGACACGCCTGAGGCGGCGCGCGCGATCACCGAGCGTCTGGGCGGCAAGTCCGTCGTCAAGGCGCAGGTGAAGGTCGGTGGCCGCGGCAAGGCCGGTGGCGTCAAGCTGGCCGCCTCCGCGGACGAGGCCGTCGCCCGGGCGACGGACATCCTCGGCATGGACATCAAGGGCCACACGGTCCACAAGGTGATGATCGCCGAGACGGCCCCGGAGATCCTTGAGGAGTACTACGTCTCCTTCCTCCTCGACCGTGCCAACCGCACCTTCCTCTCCATCGCCTCCGTCGAGGGCGGCATGGAGATCGAGGAGGTGGCGGCCACCCGTCCGGACGCCGTCGCCCAGACCCCGATCAACCCGATCGACGGTGTGGACCTGGCCAAGGCCAAGGAGATCGTCGCCGCGGCGAAGTTCCCGGCCGAGGTCGCCGACAAGGTCGCCGACGTCCTGGTCACGCTGTGGGACACCTTCATCAAGGAGGACGCCCTCCTCGTCGAGGTCAACCCGCTCGCGAAGGTCGCCTCCGGTGACGTCATCGCCCTCGACGGCAAGGTGTCGCTGGACGACAACGCCGAGTTCCGCCACGCGGACTGGGCGGAGCTCCACGACAAGGCCGCGGCCAACCCGCTGGAGGCCGCCGCCAAGGAGAAGAACCTCAACTACGTCAAGCTCGACGGCGAGGTCGGCATCATCGGCAACGGCGCGGGTCTCGTCATGAGCACCCTGGACGTCGTCGCGTACGCCGGTGAGAACCACGGCGGCGTCAAGCCCGCCAACTTCCTCGACATCGGTGGCGGCGCCTCCGCCCAGGTCATGGCCAACGGCCTGGAGATCATCCTGGGCGACCCCGACGTCAAGTCGGTCTTCGTCAACGTCTTCGGCGGCATCACCGCCTGCGACGAGGTCGCCAACGGCATCGTGCAGGCCCTGAAGCTCCTGGAGGACCGCGGCGAGGACGTCTCCAAGCCGCTCGTCGTCCGCCTCGACGGCAACAACGCCGAACTGGGCCGCAAGATCCTCACGGACGCCAACCACCCGCTGGTGCAGCGCGTCGACACCATGGACGGCGCGGCCGACAAGGCCGCCGAGCTGGCAAACGCCGCCAAGTAAGCACACAGGACGAGGACAAACACACCATGGCTATCTGGCTCAACAAGGACAGCAAGGTCATCGTCCAGGGCATGACGGGCGCCACCGGCATGAAGCACACCAAGCTCATGCTGGGCGACGGCACCAACGTCGTGGGCGGCGTGAACCCGCGCAAGGCCGGTCAGAAGGTCGACTTCGACGGCACCGAGGTACCGGTCTTCGGCACCGTCAAGGAGGCCATCGAGGCCACCGGCGCCAACGTCTCGGTCATCTTCGTGCCGGAGAAGTTCACCAAGGACGCGGTCGTCGAGGCGATCGACGCCGAGATCCCGCTGGCCGTCGTGATCACCGAGGGCATCGCCGTGCACGACTCGGCGTCGTTCTGGGCGTACGCCGGCAAGAAGGGCAACAAGACCCGGATCATCGGCCCGAACTGCCCCGGCATCATCACCGTCGGCCAGTCCAACGTCGGCATCATCCCGGGCGACATCACCAAGCCGGGCCGTATCGGCCTGGTCTCGAAGTCCGGCACGCTGACGTACCAGATGATGTACGAGCTGCGTGACATCGGCTTCTCGACCGCCGTCGGCATCGGTGGCGACCCGATCATCGGCACCACGCACATCGACGCGCTCGCCGCGTTCGAGGCCGACCCCGACACCGACCTGATCGTGATGATCGGTGAGATCGGTGGCGACGCCGAGGAGCGGGCCGCGGACTTCATCGCGAAGAACGTGACCAAGCCGGTCGTCGGCTACGTCGCGGGCTTCACCGCGCCGGAGGGCAAGACCATGGGTCACGCCGGCGCCATCGTCTCCGGTTCGTCGGGCACCGCCCAGGCGAAGAAGGAGGCCCTGGAGGCCGCGGGCGTCAAGGTCGGCAAGACCCCGACCGAGACGGCGAAGCTGGCCCGCGAGATCCTGGCCGGCTGAACAGCTGCGTGACTGAACGCCGGTAGGCCCGTCCCCGGGGTGGGGGTGGGCCTACCGGCGTTTTCGCTCGCCCGCGCTGGCGGGGTGCCACTGCGCCCACCCGTGCCGCCCCAGCGGCACGACTGCCCGCAGTTACGTTGTCAGGGGCGCCCCGCTATCTCGCCACCGGCACCAACCTCTCCGGTCCGTTCTCGGCTGACTTCCGCAGCTTCGCCTGCAGCGCCCGCTCCCCGGCGGACAACGGCCCCAGCCCCACCTCCGCCGGTACCCCGCTGATCGCCTGGGCCGGGCCGACCGGGGCCTCGTAGTGCGTCGGTGCCGTCCGCAGCGTGAGGGTGGTCGCCGCGATGATCGTCGCCGTGAAGGCGATTGCGGACCGGGTCCAGAAGCGGCTCTGCCGTTCGGCGTACGTCCGCACGGCGGGCGGCTGGGACGCCCGCAGCCGCTCCGTCGAGGCCAGTTCGGCGAGCCGCCGGTGCAGCGCGGCCGGGTCGGCGAGTTCCGGCACCCGGTCGGCGACCAGCCGCCGCGCCCGGGTCAGCCGGTTGGCCGCCGCAGGCGTGCTCGCCTCCGTCTCCGCCGCGGTCTCCGGCAGGTCGAGGCCGACGCCGTCGTACAGCAGGAGCGTGCGGCGGTACGTCGGCGGCAGCTTCAGCAGCGCGTCCAGGAGGGCGCGGTCGGCCGCGTCGGCCGGCGGGGGTTCGGGGTGGCGGTAGCGCAGGCGGAACCGGTGCCAGGGGGAGAGCGCGCACTCGTGCGCCACCGCCCGTACCCAGCCGGCCGGGTCCCGGTCCCGGGCCACCTGCGGCCAGTTCTGCCAGGCGAGTTGGAAGGCCCGCTCGACGGCCTCCTGCGCCAGCTCCCGGCGGCCGGTGAGCAGGTAGGTCTGCCGGACCAGGGCCGGGGCGCAGAACGCGTAGAGCGCGTCGAAGGCCTGAGCGGGCGTCAGGGCGGGGGACGGGCCGGCCTCGTCGGCACGGGCAGGGCTCTGCGTCATGGCGCACACCTCCCTACGAAAAAACACATAAACATATATTGGGCGACACTTCGGCTGTTCGCCGGTTACGACGGGAAAGCGCGTGTCGTTGGGAGCATGGCGGTCGTGATTCGGAAGACCGCCCGCCGGCCGTCGTTGTCGTCCCGCCGACCGTCGTTGGCACCTCTGCTCGACCGGGTGCGCGACCGGGTGCGCGACCGCTCCCCGGGACTGGGCGCCAGCCTGGCGGCCGGTGCGCTCGCGGCCGGGCTCGGGCTGGGCTCGTTCGCCGTACTGGCGATCGCGCTCTGGGTCAGCTCGCCGTACCCCGACAGCGGTCCGGGCGGCGCGCTGCACGTCGCGGCCGCGCTGTGGCTGCTCGCCCACGGCGTCGAACTGGTCCGCACCGACACGCTGTCCGGGGTCCCGGCCCCGGTCGGGGTGACGCCGCTGCTGCTCCTCGCACTGCCGGCGCTGCTGGTGTACCGGGGCGCGCGGGACGCGGTGGACGCACCCGACGGCACCGACGCCGACGCCGAGGCCGACGCACCGCCGCCGGTGCGTGCCCATACCGCGTGGACCGGGGTCGTCGCCGGCTACCTCGGCATCGGCGGCTGTGCCGCGCTCTACGCGTCCGGCGGCGAACTGCGGCCCCAGTGGGCCTGGGTGGCGGTGTGTCTGCCGCTGCTCGCGGCGGCCGCGGCGGGCGCGGGGGTGTGGACGGCGTACGGCCGTCCGCGTGAACCGCTGCTGAGCCTGGTGCCGATGCTGCCGGGAGCGGTACGGCGACGGCTGCTGGGGCGGGACACGCGGGTGCGGTGGGCCACGGCCCTGCGCGCGGCCCTGGCCGGGACGGCCGTGTTCTTCGGGGGCGGGACGCTGCTGCTGGCGGTGTCGCTGGTGGGGCACGGCGACGCGGCACGGGCGTCGTTCCTCCAGCTGACGGAAGGCTGGTCGGGCCGGTGCGCGGTCCTGCTGCTCTGCGTCGCGCTGATCCCGAACGCGGCGGTGTGGTCGGCGTCGTATGCCGTGGGCCCCGGCTTCGCGCTCGGCGCCGGGCATCTCGTGAACCCCCTGGCCTCGGCTCCGGCCCCGCTGCTCCCGCCCTTCCCGCTGCTGGCGGCGGTGCCGCGGCACGGTCCCGGAACTCCGGTGAACTGGCTGGCCGGGGTGGTACCGGTGGCTGCCGGGCTGACGGTGGCGTGGTTCGTGGCGGCGCGGGCCGCCAAGCGGCGCTGGCCGGCCGGGCGCACGGCCGGGGTGGCCGCGCTGGCGGCGCTGCTGTGCGCGGTGCTGCTCGCGGCGCTGGCCGAGCTGGCCGGCGGCCCGCTGGGCGTCGGCGCGCTCACCCGCTTCGGCCCGCTCTGGTGGCAGACGGGCGCGGCGACCGGCGCCTGGCTCCTCGCGGTGGCCGTACCGGGAGCCCTGGGACTGCGGACATGGCGGAGCGCGGGCGCCGCCTCACTCGCCGCCTGGCTGGGATTCGCGAGGCGGAATCCGGCGGGAAGCCCGGCCGCGGAGAAGGAGAGCCGTACGCCGGTCGCCCCGGCCCCGGGTTCCGCCCAGACGCCGGGTTCCGCCTCGGCCCAGGTCTCCGCGCAGGTCCCCGGCTCCGCCTCGGCCCCGGCCTCGTTCGTGATCGTCGGGCTGCTGCCCGACCAGGGCGACGGCGACGCGTCCGAGCGGTACGAGGCGCTGCCGGCCGAGCCGCACGACGCGCTGCCCGCCGACCCGCTGGCCGGCACCTGGGAGGACGAGGCGGCACGCAAGGCCCGCTGGGCGGCGTTGCAGAAGCTGTCCGAACCGGCGGCCGAGGAGACCGACGGCCCCTGACTCCCGCCGGTCGTCCCGTCAGCTGTTGCCGCTGCCCAGGACCCCGCGCAGCTCCTGCGGCAGCAGGTGGTCGCAGGACTGCTTGGCCTCGTTGGTGAGGGAGTCGGTGACGCACGTGTAGTAGTCGCGGTAGACCATCTGGGCCGTGAAGTTGGCCGCCACCAGGGCCAGCGCCAGGGACGCCGTGACCAGGCCGCTGATCGCCGCCGTGGTCTGGGGGCGGCCGGTGGCGGCCTCGTCGGGGGTGCGGGGCTTGGCGCGGAGCGCGCTCACGCCCCAGTAGACGGCCAGGGCGCCGAGCAGCAGCGCCACGTACGGCCAGCTGAAGAGCGCGAAGAGGAAGGCCCACATGCCGCACAGCAGGGCGTACCGCGCCCGGCGCTGGGCCGGGTCGGTCGGGTCCCAGCGCATGCCGGGGCCGCCGGGCCCGCCGGGACCGCCCTGACCGCCGTCGTCCGGGCCGCGGTCGGGACGGTTGCCGAAGCCGCCGGGCTGCCGGCCGGGCTGGCGGTCGCTCCACTGACTGCCCCACGGCGCCTGCCGGTCGTCGTCACCGGCCGGGCGGCGCGGCCGCCAGGGCGTGTCCGGGGTGCCCTCCGGCGGCGGGGCGAAGGGGTTGTCGTCCTGCTGGTCGTCCTGCTGGTCGCCCTTCGGCCGGTCCGAGGGTGCGTCCGGCGGCGAGGCCGGCCGCTCCCGCAGCAGCACGGCAGCGCGCGTGCCTCCCTGTACCGACTGCGGGGGGAGCATGCGAAGTCCCAGGCTGCGGTCCGGCATCAAATGAGCGTCTTCCCCTAGATCAAGTTGAACAGAACAGAGCTGATGGATCGGGTGGATACGGCTACGGACGGCTGCGGGTGATCGGCACGGCAGCCGAAACGACCGCCTACCTCGTGAACGCGCCGTATCCCGGACGCGTTCCCGCCTCGGTACCTAACCAGACGCTACCTTCCGGCCACGCCCCCGTCCCGTGGGGGCCGCCCGGTGTGCCGGTATCGTTGCTGACGGTCGGCCGCTTCGTAGACTTCCCCGTATCCCGGGGCGCGAAGCACTCGTACGAATGTACAAAGCGCGGACGAGGCCGGCCGCCGTACCGACGCTCCCCCGAGAAAGGGCCCCGCCGTGGCCGCCAAGCCCGTGGCCAAGCGCCTCGTCGTGCTGGTCTCCGGATCCGGCACCAACCTCCAGGCGCTCCTCGACGCGATCGCCGAGAACGGCGTCGAGGCCTACGGCGCCGAGGTCGTCGCCGTAGGCGCCG
Source organism: Streptomyces sp. NPDC054770 (assembly GCF_053611985.1). Lineage (NCBI taxonomy): Bacteria > Bacillati > Actinomycetota > Actinomycetes > Kitasatosporales > Streptomycetaceae > Streptomyces > Streptomyces sp. NPDC054770. The sequence goes on along the minus strand of NZ_JBSHBL010000004.1, from coordinate 160,798 downwards.
ACCGGGCCGGCATCGAGGGGCTCGCGCGTGCCGAGCGGGCCGGGATCCCGACCTTCGTGACCAGGGTGAAGGACTTCGGGACCCGCGAGGAGTGGGACCGGGCGCTGGCCGACGCCGTGGCCGCCCACGCACCCGACCTGGTCGTCTCCGCCGGGTTCATGAAGATCGTCGGCAAGGAGTTCCTGGCGCGGTTCGGCGGGCGGACCGTCAACACGCATCCCGCCCTGCTCCCCAGTTTCCCCGGGGCCCACGGTGTACGGGACGCGCTCGCGTACGGCGCCAGGGTCACCGGCTGCACCGTCCACTTCGTCGACGACGGCGTCGACACCGGACCGATCATCGCTCAGGGCGTGGTGGAGGTCCGGGACGAGGACGACGAGAGCGCTCTGCACGAGCGCATCAAGGACGTCGAGCGAAGGCTGCTCGTCGAGGTCGTGGGGCGGATCGCCCGCAACGGCTATCGCATTGAGGGACGAAAGGTAGTTATCCAGTGACCGCCACCGCCGAGAGCAACAAGCGGCCCATCCGGCGCGCGCTCGTCAGCGTCTACGACAAGACCGGGCTCGAGGAGCTCGCCCGCGGACTGCACGAGGCCGGTGTCGCGCTCGTCTCCACCGGCTCCACCGCCTCCCGTATCGCCGCCGCGGGTGTCCCCGTCACCAAGGTCGAGGAGCTCACCGGCTTCCCGGAGTGCCTGGACGGCCGGGTCAAGACCCTGCACCCCAAGGTGCACGCCGGCATCCTCGCCGACCTGCGCCTGGCGGACCACCGGCAGCAGCTCGAAGAGCTCGGTGTCGAGCCGTTCGACCTCGTGGTCAGCAACCTCTACCCGTTCCGCGAGACCGTCGCCTCCGGTGCCACGCCCGACGAGTGCGTCGAGCAGATCGACATCGGTGGCCCCTCCATGGTCCGTGCCGCCGCCAAGAACCACCCCTCGGTCGCGATCGTCACCAGCCCCGCGCGGTACGCCGACGTCCTCGCCGCGGTCGCCGACGGCGGCTTCGACCTCGCCACCCGCAAGCGGCTCGCCGCCGAGGCCTTCCAGCACACCGCGTCCTACGACGTGGCGGTCGCGAGCTGGTTCGCCTCCGAGTACGCGCCCGTCGACGAGTCGCAGTTCCCCGACTTCCTCGGTGCCACCTGGGAGCGCGAGAACACCCTGCGCTACGGCGAGAACCCGCACCAGCCGGCCGCGCTCTACGTCGACGCCAGTGGCGGCGGCCTCGCCAAGGCCGAGCAGCTGCACGGCAAGGAGATGTCGTACAACAACTACACGGACACGGACGCCGCGCGCCGTGCCGCGTACGACCACGACGAGCCGTGCGTCGCGATCATCAAGCACGCCAACCCCTGCGGCATCGCGGTCGGTTCGGACGTCGCCGAGGCGCACCGCAAGGCGCACGCCTGTGACCCGCTGTCGGCGTTCGGCGGGGTCATCGCCGTCAACCGGCCGGTCAGCAAGGAGATGGCCGAGCAGGTCGCGGAGATCTTCACCGAGGTCATCGTCGCGCCCGACTACGAGGACGGCGCCCTGGAGGCCCTCGCCAGGAAGAAGAACATCCGGGTGCTGAAGGCGCCGGGCGCCCCCGCCAACCCGGTCGAGGTCAAGCCCGTCGACGGCGGTGTCCTCCTCCAGGTCACCGACCGCCTCCAGGCCGACGGCGACGACCCGGCCAACTGGACCCTCGCGACCGGCGAGGCGCTGAGCGCGGCGGAGCTGGCGGAGCTGGCCTTCGCCTGGAAGGCCTGCCGGGCGGTGAAGTCCAACGCCATCCTGCTCGCCAAGGACGGCGCCTCGGTCGGCGTCGGCATGGGCCAGGTCAACCGCGTCGACTCCGCGAAGCTCGCCGTCGAGCGGGCGGGGGAGGAGCGGGCGCGCGGCTCCTACGCCGCCTCCGACGCCTTCTTCCCGTTCCCCGACGGTCTGGAGATCCTCACCGCGGCCGGCGTCAAGGCCGTGGCGCAGCCGGGCGGTTCGGTCCGTGACGAACTCGTCGTGGAGGCCGCGAAGAAGGCGGGCGTGACGATGTACTTCACCGGCACGCGGCACTTCTTCCACTGAGCCGCCGCGTAAAAGACGCAAACACCAGGGCCGTGTCCCCCTGTGCGGGGACACGGCCCTTGGAGTACCGGAGCGACCGCTCAGTTGCTGCGGATCACGATCGTGCCGCAGACCTTGTCGGCGAACGTCTGGCGCTTGGCGTCCCACGCCGGCCACAGCCAGCCCAGGTAGCAGGCGAGGCTGTCCAGGAAGTGCGCGATACGGCGCACGAAGGCCATGCCGACGCCGATCGGCTGGCCGGTGGCCTCCTTGACCAGGCGGATGCCCAGCGCCTTCTTGCCGACCGTCTGGCCGGTGCGGCCCTCCATGATCAGCTGCCAGATGGCGACGCCGAGGATGGCGAGGACGCCGATCGCCCTGATCGCCGCGTTGTTCCTGCCGACGATCACGATGATGTACGGCACCAGGAAGACCAGGCCGTCGACGATCGTGCCGCCGAAACGCTGACCCCAGTTCGCGTACGGCGGCGTCGCGCCGTAACCCTGCTGCGGGTAGCCGTAACCGCCCTGCTGCGGGTAGCCCGGCTGCTGGGGGTAGCCGTAGCCCTGCTGCGGCGGCACGCCCTGCGGGGCCTGCTGGTAGCCGGGCTGCTGCGGGTAGCCGTAGCCGGGCTGACCCTGCTGGGGGTCCTGCGGCTGGCCGTAGGGGTTGTTGGGCGCGCCGAAACTCATGACGGGTTTCCTCCGTTTGACCTGCGGGGACGACGCGGACAAGGACGGAGGTACGTCATGAACTGAGCGGTTTTGCCCCCCACCGGACCGCGATACTGCGCGCTCATCGTTAAGTACGTGCGGGGTGTTGTCCAGTCCGATTAGCGATGTGTTGTGCAAGTGCAACATCATTGATCATGACCGCACACCCGACTGGAACCGGGAGACCGGCATCCGCGAGGATGGACCCATGACCGCCCAGATTCTCGATGGCAAGGCCACCGCAGCCGCGATCAAGTCCGATCTGACCGCCCGCGTGGCGGCGCTGAAGGAGAAGGGCGTCACGCCCGGCCTCGGCACGATCCTCGTCGGGGACGACCCCGGCAGCCAGAAGTACGTCGCCGGCAAGCACCGCGACTGCGCGCAGGTCGGCATCGCCTCCATCCAGCGCGAACTCCCGGCCACCGCCACCCAGGAGGAGATCGAGGCGCTCGTCCGCGAGCTCAACGACGACCCCGCCTGCACCGGCTACATCGTCCAGCTCCCGCTGCCCAAGGGCATCGACGAGAACCGCATCCTGGAACTGATGGACCCGCACAAGGACGCGGACGGCCTGCACCCCATGAACCTCGGCCGGCTGGTGCTCGGCGAGCCGGCGCCGCTGCCCTGCACCCCCAACGGCGTGCTCACCCTGCTGCGCCGGTACGGCGTCGAGATCAAGGGCGCCGAGGTCGTGGTCGTCGGCCGTGGCGTGACCATCGGGCGCCCGATGCCGCTGCTGCTCACCCGGCGCAGCGAGAACGCGACGGTGACGCAGTGCCACACCGGTACGCGGGATCTCGCCTCGCACCTCAAGCGCGCGGACATCATCGTGGCCGCCGCCGGTTCCCCGCACCTGATCCGCCCCGAGGACGTCAAGCCGGGCGCCGCCGTCCTCGACGTCGGTGTCTCCCGCAACGCCGACGGCAAGATCGTCGGCGATGTGCACCCCGGGGTCGCCGAGGTCGCCGCCTGGATCTCCCCGAACCCCGGTGGGGTCGGGCCGATGACCAGGGCGCAGCTGCTCGTCAACGTGGTCGAGGCGGCGGAGCGCAGTGTCGGTGCGGGGGAGTGAGGCCGGCGGGGCGCGCCGGACGACCCGGCGCTTCCCGCTGTTCACCCGGGACACGGCACGCCCCGAAGGGGGCGGCAGGGCCGCGTCGGGGGATCTGCCGGCGCCGGCCCGGCAGTGGCCGATGCTGGTCGTTCTGGCGACCGTCGGGGTCGGGTTGCTGCTGACCTCGCTGGACCAGTTCCGGGTCGGTGCGCTGCTGGTCGGGGCGGCGTTGCTCGCCGGGGCGGTGATGCGGTGGATACTGCCGAGCGTCGGGATGCTGGCGGTCCGGTCGCGGTTCACGGACATCGTGACGTACGGGGTGCTGGGGCTGGCGATCGTGCTGCTGGCGTTGATGGCGCAGCCGAAGCCGTGGCTGGTGATCCCGTATCTGAAGGACACGCTGCATTTCACGATGAAGAGCTAGCGGGTTTGGGCGCGGGTGGGTGGGGGCTGGTCGCGCAGTTCCCCGCGCCCTATCGGGGCGCTGATGCGCGGGGCGCTGATAGGTCGGCGTTCGCAGTGGTGCCGGCCACCGCGAACGCCCGTACGTCAGCTGTAGTCGAGGACCAGCAGCCGGGAGCCACCTGGTCCGAGCCGCGCCCGGGGTGCCCGGCTATCTTCGAAACGACGGCACCGTCGAGGCGGAGGAACATGATGGACAGCGAAACCAGCCCCGTGTCCTGGTCCGCCGAGGCCGACGCCGAGGCCGACCGGGTGCTGGCCACCGCCCGGCAGCTGGTGCCCGGGATCCAGGCCACGTTCGGGCGGATCTGCGAGGTCGTCCTGCACGACTTCCGGCGCGGGGACCACTCGGTCGTCGCGATCACCGGCGACGTGACGCACCGCGAGGTGGGGTCGCCCATGAGCGCGATCGGGCTGTCGCTGCTCCGTCAGGGCGAGGCGGCCGAGGACAAGCTCAACTACGTGACCCGGCTGCCCGACGGGCGGGTCATGAAGTCGACCACGATGCTGCTGCGCCTCGCCGACGGCAGGGTGACGGGTGCCCTCTGCATCAACCTCGACGTGACGCAGCTGCGGATGTCGTCGATGCTGCTGAACGAGGTCATCGGCGAGAACGGCGAGGCCACCGCCCCGGAACCGCAGCCGGTCACCTTCGGCAGCGACGCGGAGACCGTCATCGAGTCGGTGCTCGCCGAGGTCGAGGGGCAGCTGGGCAAGCCGCTGACGCACCTCGCCACGGCCGAGTGGCTGTCGGTGTTCAAGACCCTCGACGAACGGGGGGTCTTCCAGCTCCGCCGTGCCGTGCCGATGCTGGCCGGCCGGCTGGGGATCTCGCGCGCGTCCGTCTACAACTACATCGGCAGGCTGCGCGACGGGACTCCCGCCGGCACCTGACCCGCGGGCACGTCCCCTTTCCCTGCGGCCCGCACCTCCCCCGGTGGGTGCGGGCCGTCCCCCCCCGGGTTCGAAGGTAGGGAACCGGGCCCGTCCGCGAATCCCACCCCAGGTTGAACCCCCTACAACTTCCGCGGTACGCCCGGCGGATGACTCGTCGTCCCCGAGCCCGGCGTTACGCTGCGGCGATGCGACCGCGCCAGCCGCCCCCACTCGTCGTCGACACGCTGATCGCGTGCATGACGGTCGTGATGGCCGTGTTGCTGGGGCGGGAGTCGCCCGCCCAGGGCTGGCCGCAGCTCGACGCGCGGGCGTACGCGCTGATCGGGCTTGCGCAGCTGCCCGTCGCCCTGCGCGGACGGTGGCCGGTCGCGGTCTTCGCCGTCATGCAGGGCGCCTCGGTCGCCTATGTCAGCCTCGGCTTCTGGCCCGTGGTGTGCACCTTCGGCTCCATGCTGGCGCTGTACACGATCGCCTCGGTACGGCCGGTCCGGGTCGCCGTCGGCTGCGCGGCCTGCATGACCGGCATGTGGCTGTACGCGGGGCTCGTCACCGACGACTCCTCGATGCCGTCCGTCGTCACGCAGGCACTGCTGTACTCCTCGGTGCTGGTCTGGTTCGGGCATCTCGCGCAGCGGTCCGCCGCGCTCACCCGGCATCTGCGGGCCGAGCAGACCGAGCGGGCGCGGCGGGCCGTGGTCGAGGAACGCGGGCGGATCGCACGGGAGTTGCACGACGTCGTCGCCCATCACATGTCGGTGATCTCCGTGCAGGCGGGGCTCGCCCGCTTCGTCTTCGAGTCCGATCCGGCAAAGGCGCGCGGCGCGCTCGGCACCATCGCCGACACCAGCGGGGAGGCCCTGGACGAGCTGCGCCGCATGCTCCAGGTGCTCCGGGACGAGGACCCGCGGGCCGCCGAGCGCGCTCCCATGCCGACCCTGGAGCGGCTGGCCGAGCTCGTCGACCGGGTGCGGGCCGGCGGATTGCCCGTCGAGTTCGGGGTCGAGGGCACGCCACGGCCGCTGCCGCCCGGTGTCGAGCTGTGCGCCTACCGCGTCGTCCAGGAGGCGCTCACCAACGTCCTCAAGCACGCCGGCCGCGCCCACGCGCGCGTGCTGCTCCGGTACGGGCCCCACGAGCTGTCCGTGTCCGTCCTCGACGACGGGGAGGGGGTGAATCCGGACAGAATGCGAACGGGCGCCGGACATGGCTTGATCGGTATGCGTGAGCGGGCCAAGCTCTACGGCGGGGCGATCAGTGTCGGCCCACGCTCCGAGGGCGGCTTCGCGGTCGAGCTGACCCTGCCGACCTCGGCCGCACTCGCACGGCGGGGGGACGACCGTACCGGATGACCAGAGTGCTCGTGGTCGACGACCAGTTCCTCATCCGTGCGGGCCTGGTGGGCCTGCTGGAGGCGGCCCCCGGGTTCGAGGTGGCGGGGGAGGCGGGGGACGGTGCGGAGGCGGTGCGGCTGGCCGCCGAGACCCGGCCCGACGTCGTCCTCATGGACATCCGGATGCCGGGGGTCAACGGCATCGAGGCCACCGAGCGCATCCTCGCCCAGGCGGCCGGGCCCGCGCCCCGTGTCCTCGTCCTCACCACCTTCGACCTCGACGAGTACGTGTACGGCGCGCTGCGCGCTGGCGCCTCGGGGTTCCTCCTCAAGGACTCCGGCCCCGAACGGCTGCTGGCCGCCGTCACCGCGGTGGACGGCGGTGACGCCCTGTTCGCGCCCAGCGTCACCCGGCGCCTGGTCGAGGCCTTCGCCCACCGGCACGGGCCCGGCCCCGACGCCGGACCGCCGCCCGACCTCGACGTGCTGACCTCCCGCGAGATCGAGGTCCTCAGGCTCACCGCACGCGGTCTGTCCAACCTGGAGATCGCCGACCGCCTCTACATCAGCGAGGCGACCGTGAAGACCCACCTCAACCGCACCATGACCAAGCTCGACCTGGGCAGCCGCGCACAGGCGGTGGTGGTGGCGTACGAAACGGGTCTGGTGACCCCGGGCGGACCGGCCGACTGACCGCCGACCGACCGCTGACCGGGCCGCCAACCGTCGGCGATCCGTCGGCGATCCGGCCGTACGGCTGCCCGAAGACTGGCCGAAAGGCGGTCCGTCCCCTCCCCCGAGCAGGACGGACCGCCGTCCGGAATCAGCCTTCCCGTCGGGCGGCGGCTGTTCAACGGCTGTCCGTCGGCTGTGGCAGAGAGGTGACACTTCCGCTACGGGCCGCCCGCACTGCCACTGCCTGCGGGAACCGTCCGGCCGCCGCCCGTCGTCACCCGCTCTGAACTGGCAACGAACTGGCAACGAGGCAAGCCGTGGAGGTGTGTGATGGGCGGCTGGCAGCCGCTGCCGGAGGGGCTCCCGCCGGAGGTACGGCACTTCGTGGAGCAACTGCGGCTCATCAAGGACGACACCGGCCTCAGCCTGGTCGCGCTGGGCGCCCGCACCGCGTACAGCAAGTCCTCCTGGCAGCGCTATCTCAACGCTGTGCAGCCGCCGCCCCGCCAGGCCGTCGTCGCGCTGTGCCGGGTCGCGGGCCTGGCCGGCGCCGACGCCGAACGGCACGCCGTGCGCTGGGAACTCGCCGTCCAGGCCTGGCCGCGCCCGGCGGCCGCGCCGGACCGCCCGCCGGGCGCCGGGGAGCCCGAGGGGTACGAGGACGATCCGACCCTCCCGTGGTGGGACCGGCCGGACCCGGACCCGGCGCTCCGCCCGCACGGCCGTCTCCTGCTGTACGCGGTCCTGTTGCTGCTCGCGCTGCTCCTGGTGGCGGTCGTCGGTGCCGTGGCTCTCGGGTGAGCTGTGGGCCCTGTGATCTGCGAGGTCACGGCTGGATGACCGGTGTGTCGATGTGTTGACAAGTTCGCGGATATGTCACGAAGCCGACCCACACGCGGGCTAACGTGTCCAATCTGGACGAGCCGGGAGCCCGTTGGACCGCGGGGCGGGCGGCGTGCGACGGTGCATGCCGGACGGGCCGATGCTCCTGTACGCCCCCTGCCCGGCGGCTGACTTCCGGGACCTCCGCATCCCGGTGGGTAGCCAGAACGGGGACCGGCGCGGGGGGCACCGCGCAGGGGAAACGCGGGAAAGACACGGCACCGAACCGGGGGAAAGAGGACCGGGGGAAGAGGGGGGAAGCAATGCCTCGTTGGAAAGCCCTGCCGGATGAACTCGATCCGCAGGTCAAGGAGTTCGCGACCCAGCTGCGGCGGCTCGTGGACCGCAGCGGGCTGAGCGTCGCGGCACTGTCCGACCGCACCGGCTACGCCAGGACGTCCTGGGAGCGCTATCTCAACGGCCGCCTGCTGGCGCCCAAGGGCGCGGTCGTCGCGCTCGCCGAGGTCACCGAGACCGATCCCGTCCACCTCACGACCATGTGGGAGCTGGCCGAACGGTCCTGGAGCCGTTCGGAGATGCGCCACGACATGACCATGGAGGCGATCCGGATCTCCCAGGCGCGGGCCGCGCTGGGGGAGTTCGGGGCGCCGCCGGCCACCTCCGCGACCACCGCCACCGCCGACGGCAAGGCACCGCGCCGGGCGGGCGGCGCCGTGGCGATGCCGGGGATCGCCGGCCCGGCGGGCGTCTCGCCCACCATTCCGCCGCAGCCGACCGCACCCGACGCCAACCGTCGCGAGGGCACCGGTGGCCGCGGCCCGGCCGCACCCCCGCCCGCGGCCCCGCCGGGCGGCGGCAGGCGGCGGCTGACGATGTTCCTCGCCGGGGTCGTCGGCGTGGTCGTGGTCATCGCCGCGGTCCTCTTCCTCACCGGGGGCGACGGCGGCGGGAAGAAGAACCAGGGCAACGGCGCTTCGGCCACCCCGTCCACCGGCACCAGCAGCGGCCTCCCGGCCGGCGTGAAGTGCTCGGGCGCCGGCTGCACCGGCAAGGACGCGGAGGCCATGGGGTGCAGCGGCGACCTGGTGACCACCGCCAAGACCGTCACGGTCGGCGCGACCACCCTGGAGGTCCGCTACAGCAGGACCTGCGGCGCCGCGTGGGGCCGTATCACCGGGGCCGCCCAGGGCGATTCGGTCAAGGTCACGGCCGGCACCACCACGGAACGCGGCGACATCACGGCCGCCGGCGACACGATCGCGTACACGCCGATGGTGGCGGTGCGGGACGCGGCAGCGGCGAAGGCCTGCGCCACGCTGGCGTCGGGGCGGACGGGGTGCACGACGTAGACCCGGAACAGCCCGTCCGGCGTTCGAGGACGAGGCCGAAGGCCGACAGCGGGGGTCCGGGGGCGGCGGCCCCCAGTGCCTCGCGACAGTGCCGGCGCCGTCGAAGAAAGTCGGCGGCACACAGGAATGCCGGCCTCCATCCTGGGCACGCGGAAGGTATCCCCCCACGGGAGTCCGGAAACGGTACCCCCGAGTGGCGGCCGCCCTGTCTCACCCTCTCCCGGACAGGCGGCCGCCTCTTTCGTGGGGGAGTTTTGTGGGGTGAGCCACACCGACCCCTCGCCCTCCGGCATCCTTGATGCGCGATAGCCTGACCGGTGGATCTCTTGATACCAAGAGATCGATCATTTGTACGTCCGCACCCCAGGGCACCCAGGGCAAGGACGCCCACCGCCAGCTGTCATACGGAGAACGCCATGACCCGCACTCCCGTGAACGTCACCGTCACCGGCGCGGCCGGCCAGATCGGTTACGCCCTGCTCTTCCGCATCGCCTCCGGCCAGCTGCTCGGCGCGGACGTACCGGTCCGGCTCCGCCTCCTGGAGATCACCCCCGCGCTCAAGGCCGCCGAGGGCACCGCCATGGAGCTCGACGACTGCGCCTTCCCCCTCCTGGCGGGCATCGACATCTCCGACGACCCGAACGTCGCCTTCGACGGAGCCAACGTCGCCCTCCTGGTCGGCGCCCGCCCCCGTACCAAGGGCATGGAGCGCGGTGACCTCCTGGAGGCCAACGGCGGCATCTTCAAGCCGCAGGGCAAGGCCATCAACGACCACGCCGCGGACGACATCAAGGTCCTGGTCGTCGGCAACCCGGCCAACACCAACGCCCTGATCGCGCAGGCCGCCGCGCCGGACGTACCGGCCGAGCGCTTCACCGCGATGACCCGCCTCGACCACAACCGCGCGCTGACCCAGCTCGCGAAGAAGACGGGCTCGACGGTCGCCGACATCAAGCGGCTCACCATCTGGGGCAACCACTCCGCCACCCAGTACCCCGACATCTTCCACGCCACGGTCGCCGGCAAGAACGCCGCCGAGGTCGTGAACGACGAGAAGTGGCTGGCCGAGGAGTTCATCCCGACCGTCGCCAAGCGCGGCGCGGCCATCATCGAGGCCCGTGGCGCCTCCTCCGCGGCCTCCGCCGCCAACGCCGCCGTCGACCACGTCCACACCTGGGTCAACGGCACCGCCGACGGCGACTGGACCTCGATGGGCATCCCGTCGGACGGCTCCTACGGCGTCCCGGAGGGCCTGATCTCCTCCTTCCCGGTCACCACCAAGGACGGCGTCTACGAGATCGTCCAGGGCCTGGAGATCAGCGACTTCTCCCGCGCCCGCATCGACGCGTCGGTGCAGGAGCTGGCGGAGGAGCGCGACGCGGTCCGCGCCCTCGGCCTCATCTGAGCCTCCCGCGCACAACGGGCCCCGTTCCGGACTCCTCCGGAACGGGGCCCGTTCCCGTCTGCGCGGCAGACAGCGGTGCTCCTGGGCGGTCACTCCATCCCGCGCTTGCCCGGCGTCCAGAACGGCTTGGTCAGCACCGCCCGCCGGTCCCATCCCGCCTCCTGGACCAGCACCTTCCGCACCGCCTGCACGGCCCGCGCCTCCCCGGCGACGTAGGCGACCCCGCCGGGTTCGGGAGCGAGCCGCCGTACCGCCTCCGGCAGTGAGGTCTCGGTCCTGAGCAGCCAGTCGAGGCGCTCCGCGTGGCGCAGGGGCAGCCGGTCCGCGGCCGTCTCCGTCTCGACGCACCCGGAGATCAGGGCCTCTTCGGGCAGCGCCGCGAGCATCGCGCCGAAGGCGACCGCGGCCGTCTCGTCGCCGACGAAGACGTGGTGGGCGGCGTCGGGCCGCAGCGTGAAGGTGCCCTCAGGCCTGCGCAGCCGGACCGGCTCGCCCGCCTCGACGGTCCGGCCCCACCGGGCGCCCGGCCCGCCCTCGGAGTGGTCGAGGACGCACAACTCGACCACGCCGGACGGGTCGTAGCGCCAGACCGAGTACGTCCGCAGGGTCAGGCCGGCGACCAGGACCCGGACCTGCTGGCCGGGCCGGACGTCGAGGCCGGCGAGCTGGTCGCCGTCGATGCGCAGGCGGCGCATCCGGGCGGTGATCTGCTCGGCCTCGGTGACGGTGCCGCGCAGGGTCAGCAGGTCGAGGACGGGGTTCAGGAGGGCGGGCATCGGGGCTCCTCAACGGGCCGTAGTGTGCGGGGAGTTGCTCAGGCGCGGGTAGAACGCGATAGTACGCGTTCCGGATCGGACGCGATAGTGCGTGTCGGGGTACGGCCGCCGTGACCGGCCACCACGAGCGCCGTCGCCGCGAGGACCAGCAGCGCGACGGTGCGCAGGGCCGGGCCCATCCCGGAGGCGAGGTCGCCGTGCGCGGACAGGACCGTGCCGGTGACCGCGACCCCGAGGGCCGCGCCGGTCTCGCGGGCGGTGGTGCCGAGCCCGGAGCCGAGGCCCGCCTGGTGCGGCGGGAGCGAGCTGACCACGCCGAGGGTGAGGGCGGGCATGGACAGACCGGTGCCCACCGAGATGACCAGCAGCCAGCAGGCGTACGTCCAGTAGGGCGTGGCCGCGTCGACGGTGGACGCGCCGAGCAGCCCGAGGCCGATCAGGGCGAGCCCGGCGCCGACGACCGCGCGCGGGCGGCCCGCCCAGCGGGCGGCGAGCCTCGGGACCAGGGCCATGCCGATCGTCAGCGGCATGATCGCGACGCCGGTCACGGCCGCGTCGTAGCCCTTCACGCCTTGCAGGTACTGCGAGTTGACGAAGAAGAGCGAGAAGAGGCCGAAGAAGCCGGCCGCCGTGCCGAGGGACGCCGAGCGCAGCCGTGCGGAGGCGAAGACGCGGGGGTCGAAGAGGGGGCGCGGCGAGCGCAGGGCGTGCGCGGTGAAGAGGGCGGTCAGTACGGCGCCCGCCGCGAAGGAGCCGACGATGGGCGCCGACGTCCAGCCGTACGTCGTGCCCTCGATGATGCCGAACAGCACCGCCACCAGGCCCGCCGTCAGGAGCAGGGTGCCGAGCGGGTCGAGGTTGCTGTGCGCGGAGCGGCCGGATCCGCCGGGCCCTCGGCGACCCGGTGCTGGTGCGCGCCGGGCGCCGGATGGTGCCGACCCCGCACGCCCTGGCCGTGCGCGCCGAGGTGAGCGCGGTGGTGGAGCGGGCGCGGGCGCTGTTCGCGCCGGGCCGGGACACCGATCTGCGGACCGTCTCCCGGACGTTCACGATCATCGGCCCCGACGCGATCGCCGGCACCCTGGCCGCCGCCCTCTTCGCCCGGGCCGCCGCGGAGGCGCCCGGGATCCGCATCCGCTTCCTCGCCGAGGCCCATGTGGACCTGCCGTACCTGCGGCAGGGCACGGCCGATCTGGAGGTCGGGGCGATCGACACCACCGCGCCCGAGGTGCGGGTGGAGCAGCTCCACGAGGACCGCATGCTCGGCGTCGTACGGTCCGGACACCCGCTGCTGGCGGGCGAACTGACGCCCGAGCGGTACGCGACCGCGGCCGGTCATCTGAACGTCTCGCGGCGCGGCAAGCTGCACGGCCCCGTCGACACCGCGCTGGCCGAACTGGGCCTGGAGCGCCACGTGGTGGGCAGCGTCGGCACGTTCCCGGCCTCCCTCTTCGTGCTGCGCGGCTCCGACCTGATCGGCCTGATCAGCTCCTGGGGGATCCCGCTGGCCGCCACCCTGGGCCTCGCCACCTTCGAGGTCCCGCTGCCGCTGCCGCCGATCCCCCTCGGCCTGGCCTGGCACCCGCGCCACGACGCCGACCCGGCGCACGCCTGGCTGCGGCGCTGCGTGCGGGGGCTGATGACCGGGGGATCCGGGGCCGTGCCCGCCTGACGACGGCGGCGGCGGACCGACGCACCGGCCCCGCACCAATCACATCGTCGTTCGTTTGGTTTCGATATTCACGGAGTGTAATCTCCCGCGTATTCACAATTTCTTTTATAACTTCTCGTCCGGGTGACTGAATTCCCCCGAACGCTCCAAATCCCGCCCCGTGCGACGGTCGTTAGGTGACCGTGACGCGATTGGACTGGTGCGCAGTGGAAGATCATCCGACAACCGTGCTCCGCTGGCCAGGTGGTATGGATATCACCTCATGCTCGGACCTGCTCGATGATTTCCTGAAGAGAATCAATGCTATGGAAAACGAATATCGGCGGACCCTGGCGGATCTGTACGCGGCGTTCTGAGACAGGGTGCGGAGGTTAATCGATGGACGGGATTCAGCACGACTCGGGTCCGGGGCTCTACGACCACACCGGCTTCTATGATCATCCCGGTCTCTACGACCACGCCTGGGGTGTCCCGGAGCCGGACGTCGTGCAGAACGACTGGGACCCGGTCGAGGAGCTGGCGCAGATACTGTCCGCACCGACCGTGGCCGTGGCCCCCACCCTGGTGGACGTGCCGGCCCAGCGCCGGGGCAGCCGCCGGCGGGTCCGCCATGACTCCCACCTGCTCGACGGCGGCCGGAGCGTCACGCACATCACGCTCCTGATCGCGGCGGTCTCGCTGTGTGCCGTGGCCATGCTGGCCTGGTCCGTCTGCTACTCCTACGCGCAGCTGCGCGGCATCGCCTCCTCGGTGCTCCCCGGGGGGCTGGCGCGGTACTGGCCGCTGACGGTCTACGGCCCGTGGTTCGTGGCGGCCCTGTCCGTCCTGCGGGCCACCGCGCAGCGGCGGAGCGCGCGGCGGTCCTGGTGTGTCGTGCTGGCCGCCTCCGTGGTGGCCGTGGCCCTGTGCATCAGCCACTCCTCCCATGCGCTGTTGTCCTTAGTGATCTTCGGGATTCCGCCCGTCACCGCCCTGGTCTGCTTCTGGGAGCTCGTCGGCCAGATCTCGACCAGGGGCCGGCCCCGGCATGCCACGCCCGCCAAGCCGGCGAGTGCCACGCCCTGAACCCGGGGGGCGTACGACCCGCGCGGGCCGCCATCGCACCCCGTGAGCCATATGTTCCGTTCTGTCCGACTGTTCAGTGACGCGGCACACTTTCGGCCGACGATTGCGCATGCAATCCGATGCCGAGGGCAGGTGCTGGCGGTCCCCGAGTGTGGCCTGAAAGTCACCCAGGGGCACCGAACAGGAACGGAAGGCAATACCGATCATGGCGGACAGCACGGCACGAGCGACCATTCATGCCGGAGGCGAGTGGCTGGCAGCCGCCTCCGGCGCGACACGCGAGATCATCGACCCCGCGGACGGCCTGCCCTGCGCCGTGGTCGCCGAGGGCGACGAGAAGGACGCGGAGGCGGCGGTGGCCGCCGCCCGGCGTGCCTTCGACACCGGCGACTGGCCCCGGACCCCCGTCGCCGAGCGCGCCGCCCTGCTCCGCCGGGTGGCCGGCCTTCTTATACGCGACCGCGAACAGCTCGGGCTCCTGGAGAGCCGGGACGCGGGCAAGACCGTCGAGGAGGGCCGCGTCGACATCGACTGCGTCGCCGACGCCTTCCGCTACTTCGCCGACCTGGTGGCGGCGGAGGGCGCGGGCCGGGTGGTCGACGCGGGCTCCGCCGACGTCCACAGCGTCGTCGTCCACGAGCCGGTGGGCGTGTGCGCGCTGATCACGCCCTGGAACTACCCGCTCCTCCAGGCCAGCTGGAAGATCGCCCCGGCGCTCGCGGCCGGCAACACGTTCGTGGTCAAGCCGAGCGAGCTCACCCCGCTGACGACGATCGCGCTGATCGATCTGCTCGCCGAGGCCGGACTGCCCGCCGGGGCCGCGAACCTCGTCACCGGACCCGGCCACACCGTCGGCGCCCGCCTCGCCGAGCACCCCGACGTCGACCTGGTCTCCTTCACCGGCGGACTGGTCAGCGGCACCAAGGTCGCCCAGGCCGCCGCGCCCACCGTCAAGAAGGTCGCCCTCGAACTGGGCGGCAAGAACCCCAACGTCGTCTTCGCCGACGCCTGCGCCACGCCGGAAGGCTTCGACACGGCCGTCGACCAGGCTCTGAACGCGGCCTTCATCCACAGCGGCCAGGTCTGCTCGGCCGGCGCCCGGCTGATCGTCGAGGAGCCGGTCCGGGAGCGGTTCGTCGCCGAACTCGCCCGCCGGGCCGCCCGGATCCGGCTCGGCCGGGGCACCGCGGCCGGCGTCGAGTGCGGCCCGCTGGTCTCCGAGCAGCAGCGCGCCAAGGTCGAGGCGTACGTGGCGTCGGCGCTGGCGGAGGGCGCGGTGCTGCGCGCGGGCGGCAGGCGCCCCGAACCCTCCGCCGACCGCCCCGCCACCGGCTACTTCTACGAGCCCACCGTCCTCGACCAGTGCCACCGCGAGATGCGGGTTGTGCGCGAGGAGGTCTTCGGACCGGTCCTCACCGTCGAGACCTTCCGCACCGAGGACGAGGCGGTCGCCCTCGCCAACGACACCGATTACGGCCTGGCCGGGGCGGTGTGGAGCACGGATGCCGGGAAGGCCCGCCGGGTGGCGGGACGGCTGCGGCACGGCACGGTCTGGATCAACGACTACCACCCCTACCTCCCGCAGGCGGAGTGGGGCGGCTTCGGGAAGAGCGGGACCGGCCGCGAGCTGGGCCCCGCCGGGCTCGCCGAGTACCGCGAGACCAAGCACGTCTACCAGAACCTCGCGCCGCGGCCGGTGCGCTGGTTCGCCGGCTGAGCCCCCGCCGCCGCCCCTCCCGCCGCCTTCGCCCCCCCACGCACCAGGCTTTCTTGGAGTACCCCCATGCCCCACGCCGATGAGCACGTCCACGAGCACGTCCATGAGTACGACTACGTCGTCATAGGCGGTGGAACCGCCGGTTCCGTCATCGCCTCCCGGCTCACCGAGAACCCCGACGTCACGGTCGCCGTCATCGAGGGCGGCCCCAGCGACGTCGGCCGCGACGACGTCCTCACCCTGCGCCGCTGGATGGGGCTGCTCGGCGGCGAGCTGGACTACGACTACCCGACCACCGAACAGCCGCGCGGCAACTCCCACATCCGGCACAGCCGCGCCCGGGTGCTGGGCGGCTGCTCCAGCCACAACACCCTCATCGCCTTCAAGCCGCTGCCCTCCGACTGGGACGAGTGGGAGGAGGCGGGCGCCAAGGGCTGGGGCGCGGTGCCGATGGAGGCGTACTACGCCCGCCTCCTCAACAACATCGTCCCGGTCGACGAGAAGGACCGGAACGCCATCGCCCGCGACTTCGTCGACGCGGCCCAGGAGGCACTGGGCGTGCCGCGCGTGGAGGGCTTCAACCGACGGCCGTTCACCGAGGGCGTCGGCTTCTTCGACCTCGCCTACCACCCCGAGACCAACAAGCGCTCCAGCGCGTCGGTGGCCTACCTGCACCCGGTGCTGGACGAGCGCCCGAACCTGACGGTCCTGCTGGAGACCTGGGCGTACCGGCTGGAGCTGGCCGGCAGCCGCGCCGACGGCGTGCACGTGCGCACCAAGGACGGCGAGGAGCTGCTGATACGGGCCCGCGGCGAGGTCGTCCTGTGCGCCGGCGCCGTCGACTCCCCGCGTCTGCTGCTGCACTCGGGCATAGGCCCGGCAAAGGATCTCGAAGCCCTCGGCATCCCGGTCGCGCACGACCTCCCGGGCGTCGGCGAGAACCTCCTCGACCACCCCGAGTCGGTGATCGTCTGGGAGACGCACGGCCCGATCCCGGAGAACTCCGCGATGGACTCCGACGCGGGCCTGTTCGTCCACCGCGACCCCGAACACGCGGGCCCGGACCTGATGTTCCACTTCTACCAGGTGCCGTTCACGGACAACCCCGAGCGACTGGGCTACGAACGCCCCGCGCACGGCGTCTCGATGACCCCGAACATCCCCAAGCCGCGCAGCCGCGGCCGCCTCTACCTGACCAGCGCCGACCCGTCCGTGAAGCCCGCGCTCGACTTCCGGTACTTCACCGACGAGGACGACTACGACGGCCGCACCCTGGTCGACGGCATCCGGATCGCCCGCGAGATCGCGAGGACCGAGCCGCTGGCGGGCTGGCTGAAGCGCGAGGTGTGCCCAGGCCCGGAGATCCTCGGCGACGCCGAGCTGAGCGAGTACGCCCGCAAGGTCGCCCACACCGTCTACCACCCGGCGGGCACCTGCCGGATGGGCGCGGACGACGACGAACTGGCCGTCGTCGACCCGGAGTTGCGGATCCGGGGCCTGGACGGCATCCGGGTCGCCGACGCCTCCGTCTTCCCGGCCATGCCGGCCGTGAACCCGATGATCGGGGTGCTGATGGTCGGCGAGAAGGCCGTGGACCTGCTGAAGGGCGGTGCGTGATGAGTAGTACGACCCCTGTCTTCTCCGTCGACGGCCTGTGGAAGGTCTTCGGCCCCAAGGCCGACCGCGTCCCCGCGGACCCCGAACTGACCGTCCTGCCTCCGGCCGAACTCCGCGGCCGCACCGGCTGTACGGCCGCCGTCCGCGACGTCTCCTTCGACGTGCGCAAGGGCGAGGTCTTCGTGGTGATGGGCCTGTCCGGCTCCGGCAAGTCGACCCTGGTCCGCTGCCTGACCCGGCTCATCGAGCCGACGGCCGGCCGGATCGCCATCGACGGCGAGGACGTCCGCGCGATGGACAAGGGCCAGCTGAGGGAGCTGCGCCGGCACCGGACCGCGATGGTCTTCCAGCACTTCGGACTCCTCCCGCACCGGTCCGTCCTCGACAACGTGGCGTACGGGCTGGAGATCCAGGGCGTGAGCAGGTCGGAGCGGCGCGCGCGGGCCGCCGAGGTCGTCGCCAAGGTCGGCCTCGACGGCATGGAGCAGCGCCGTCCCGGCCAGCTGTCCGGCGGCCAGCGTCAACGCGTCGGCCTCGCCCGGGCGTTGACCGTCGACCCCGAGGTGCTCCTCTTCGACGAGCCGTTCAGCGCGCTCGACCCGCTGATCCGGCGGGACATGCAGGAGGAGGTGGTCCGCCTGCACCGCGAGGAGGGCCGCACGATGGTCTTCATCACCCACGACCTCTCCGAGGCGCTCAAACTCGGCGACCGCATCGCCCTGATGCGGGACGGCAGGGTGGTCCAGCTGGGCACCCCGGAGGAGATCGTCGGCTCCCCGGCCGACGACTACGTCCGCGAGTTCGTCCGGGACGTGCCGCGCGAGCAGGTACTGACGGTGCGCACGGCCATGCGGGCACCGGAGGGGGCCGAGGCGACCGGCCCGACGGTGGGCCCGGAGGCCACGGTCGCCGAGGCGATCGAGGTGGTGGCGGGGGCCGGCGTCCCGGCACGGGTCGTGGAGCACGACCGCTGCGTCGGCGTGATCGACGCCGACACGCTGCTCGGCGTCGTCGCGAAGGGGCATGCAGGCAGTCCTCCACCTCCGGCCGATGGCGGCCCGGTCGCGCAGCTCCCCGCGCCCCTGGGTGGGGACGCGCAGGCTTCGCTGGAAGGTCCCGCGGCTGCGGGCAGTGCTTCGTCTGCGGGTCGTGGTGGGCCGGTCGCGCAGTTCCCCGCGCCCCTGGGTGGGGATGCGCAGCGCCCGCAGGAAGGCACCCCAGCCGCCGATACCGACTCAGCCGCGGGTGCCGCCGAGACCGCCCCAGCCGCGGGCAGTCGTGCCGCTGGGGCGGCACGGGTGGGCGCGGCGGCACCCCGCGAGCGCGGGCAAGTGAGACCCCCCGCCCCGCGTACCAGCCCGGAGGACGTCTGATGGCAACGATCAGTGTCCCGACCCGTGGCCGAGCAGCGCTCCCCACCGGCCAAGCCGTCCGCAAGCTCCTCACCCTGGCCGTGGTCGCCGCCGTCCTCGTCCCCCTCGCCGACTCCCACTGGGCCGGCGCCGCCTGGCCCCACCACCTCACCGTCGACCTCGCCTCCCCCCTCTCCTCCGCCAGCAACTGGGTCATCGACAACCGCGACACCCACCCCCTCTTCCTCTACTTCTTCGGCTACATCAGCAACGCCGTGGTCCTCACCGTCCGCGCCGTCTATCTCACCCTGCTCGCCGCGGGCTGGCCCGGTGTCACCGTGTTCGCCGCCGCCGTCGCCCACCGCGTCGCGGGGACCAGGCTCGCCGCCGGTACGGCCGCCGCGTTCCTCGCCTGCGGTGCCCTCGGCATGTGGGTGCCGACGATGCAGACCCTCGCGCTGATGGTCGTAGCCGTGCTCGCGTCCGTCGCCGTGGGTTTCGTGCTCGGCCTCGGGGCCGGTCTGAGCGACCGGCTGCACCGCGCCCTGCGCCCGGTGCTCGACACCATGCAGGTGCTGCCCGCCTTCGCCTACCTCCTCCCCGTCGTCCTGGTCTTCGGCATCGGCGTCCCCGCGGCGGTCCTCGCCACCGTCGTCTACGCCGCCCCGCCCATGGCCCGGCTCACCGCCCTCGGCCTGCGCGGCGCCGACCCCGAGGTCCTGGAGGCCGTGGAGTCGCTCGGGGCCACCGGCACCCAGCGGCTGCTGACCGCCCGCCTCCCGCTCGCCCGCAAGGAACTCCTCCTCGGCCTCAACCAGACGATCATGATGGCGCTGTCGATGGCGGTCATCGCCTCCGTCATCGGCGCCGGCGGCCTCGGCGACCGCGTCTACCAGGCGCTCGCCTCGGTCGACGTCGGCGCGGCCCTCGCGGCCGGTATCCCGATCGTGCTCCTCGCCGTCGTCCTGGACCGCATCACCGCGGCGGCCGGGGAACGCGACGGCGACACCCGGCCGACCCCCGTCGGCCTCCTCTACGGCCTCGGCGCCACCGTCGCCGTCGCGGTCGCCGCCCGGCTCCTCGGCCGCCTCGACTGGCCCGCCGGCTGGACCCTGGACTTCGCCGAACCGGTCAACCGCGCCGTCGACTGGATGACCGCCCACCTCTACTCGGGCGTGCCGGTCGTCGGCGGTACGGCGGACTGGGCGGGGCACTTCACCACCTGGGTCCTCGACCCCCTCCGGGACGGGCTCCAGTGGCTGCCCTGGTGGTCGGTGCTGCTGATCGTCGCCGCTCTGGCCTGGCTGATCGGCACCTGGCGCACCGCGCTCACCGCCGTCCTCGCGATGGCCGCGATCGGCGTGCTCGGGGTGTGGGAGCCGTCCCTTGACACGCTGTCCCAGGTGCTCGCGGCCGTCGCCGTGACGCTCGTCCTCGGCTTCGCGACCGGCATCGCCGCCGCCCGCAGCGACCGCGTGGAGCGGGCCCTGCGGCCCGTCCTGGACGTCTTCCAGACCATGCCGCAGTTCGTGTACCTGATCCCGGTCGTCGCGTTGTTCGGCGTCGGCCGTGCGCCCGCCGTGGCCGCCGCCGTGGTCTACGCGCTGCCGGCCGTCGTACGGATCACCGCGCAGGGGCTGCGCCAGGTGGACCCGGCCGCCCTGGAGTCCGCGCGGTCGCTCGGCGCGACCGGGCGCCAGCAGCTGTTGCAGGTCCAACTCCCGCTCGCCCGGCCCGCGTTGCTGCTCGCCCTCAACCAGGGCGTGGTGCTGGTCCTCGCCGTCGTCATCATCGGCGGGCTGGTGGGCGGTGGCGCCCTCGGCTACGACGTCGCCTTCGGTCTCGCCCAGGGCGACCTGGCCACCGGGCTGGTCGCCGGCGCCGCCATCGTCTGCCTGGGGCTGATGCTCGACCGGGTCACCCAGCCCACCGAACGCCGTACGAGGAAGGGAGCGTGACCATGCGCCGTACGACACTCATCGCCGCCGCCTCCGTCCTCGTCCTCACCACCGGCTGCGGTGCCGCCGACATGACGAAGCAGGCCTCGCCGTTCGCCGACGCGCAGGGCGCCAAGACCGTGACCCTGTCCGTGCAGTCCTGGGTCGGCGCGCAGTCCAACGTCGCCGTCGCCCAGTACCTCCTGGAGCACAAGCTCGGCTACCGCGTCGACACCGTGCAGGTCGACGAGGTGCCCGCCTGGGACGCGCTCAGCCAGGGGCGCGTCGACGCGATCCTGGAGGACTGGGGACACCCGGACCAGGAGAAGCGGTACGTCGACGACAAGAAGACCATCAGCCGGGCGGGGGGCCTCGGGGTCACCGGGCACATCGGGTGGTTCGTGCCGACCTATCTCGTCAAGCAGCACCCGGACATCACGGACTGGAAGAACCTGAACAAGTACGCCTCCCTCTTCCGCACCGCGGAGAGCGGCGGCAAGGGTCAGCTCCTGGACGGCTCACCGTCGTACGTCACCAACGACAAGGCGCTGGTGGGCAACCTGAAGCTGGACTACCAGGTCGTCTTCGCCGGTTCCGAGGCCGCCCAGATCACCCAGATCAAGCAGTTCGCCAAGGAGAAGAAGCCCTTCCTCACCTACTGGTACGCGCCGCAGTGGCTGTTCAAGAAGGTGCCGATGACCGAAGTGCGGCTCCCCGCCTACAAGGAGGGCTGCGACGCCGACGCGGCCAAGGTCGCCTGCGCCTATCCGCACACCCCGCTGCAGAAGTACCTCAACACCGGCTTCGCGCACAGCGGCGGCAGGGCCGCGGCCTTCCTGAGGAAGTTCAAGTGGACGACCGAGGACCAGGACCAGGTCTCCCTGATGATCGCCGACCAGAAGCTGAGCCCCGAGGAGGCCGCGAAGAAGTGGGTGGACGGCCACCCCGACGTGTGGAAGCGCTGGCTGTCCTGAGCCGGCCGCCGAGCGTGGCGCTCCGTCACCGGTCCGGCCGTAGCGCGGTGACCCGAAGGTATGTCCGGCGGTTACCCCTTCGGCCGATGCCCGAGGGAGGCGCACGTGGTCTACAGGCGAAAGAACGTCAACAAGCTGACCCGAGCCGAGCGGCGCCGGTTCGTGGACGCTCTGCTGGAGGTCAAACGCCGCGGTGAGTACGACGAGTTCGTACGGATCCACATCGCGCACAACTCCGCCGACCGGGAACACCGGTTGCGCACGGCCCACATGGCGCCGTCCTTCCTGCCCTGGCACCGCCGGCTGCTGCTCGACCTGGAGCGGGCGCTGCGCAGGGTGGACGCGTCGGTGACGGTGCCGTACTGGGACTGGACCCGTGACCGGTCGCCGAACTCCCTGCCCTGGACCGATGATCTGCTCGGCGGCAACGGACGGCGCTCGGACCGGCAGGTGATGACGGGCCCGTTCGCCTACCGGGCGGGCCACTGGAAGATCACCGAGAACGTGACCGACGTGCACTACCTCACCCGCGATCTCGGCCGGGCCCGCGCCCCGATCCAGCTTCCGACCGGTCGCGACGTCGAGTCCGCGCTCGCCGACCCGGTCTACGACAGCTGGCCCTGGAACTCGACGGTCACCCGCGGGTACCGCAACAAGCTGGAGGGCTGGGGGAGCGGCCGGGGCAGCGTCTCCTGGCAGAACCACAACCGGGTCCACCACTGGGTCAGCGGGGTGATGGTCAGCGCCGCCTCCGTCAACGACCCGGTCTTCTGGCTGCATCACTCCTTCGTCGACCTGTTGTGGACCCGCTGGCAGCAACGGCACCCCGGACACACCTACCTTCCCGCCGAACCCCCCGGCGCGGGCGACCCGCAGCGCGGCCGGATCGTGGCCCGGCACGAGCAGTTGCCCCCGTGGGACGTCACGCCCGCCCAACTGGAGGACGTGAGCGGGATCTACGGATACGAGTGAGGCGGGGCGCTCTTCCGTTCGAGCTGTCACACATCCCGCTGAAATTGCGGCGACACAGCGATCATCGCGCGCGTACGGCCTCCCCTTGATGAAGCTGGTGTCTTCTGCGAAGGAGACGCCACCGTGCGAATTTCTGACATCCAGCGCTGCGAAATCCGGCCCGGACGGCTCGTCGAGTGGAGGTTCAGCCCGGTGACCATCGCGGCCGCGGCAGCGCTGCCACCGGATCCGAGGCCGCCGGCGTACATCCAGGAGTCGCACATCAGGACGGCCCGGTCGGTGCGGGAGGACGGGCTGTTCGTACCGACCTGGCTCGGCGCGGCGTTCGACCTGCCGGGCCGGGCCGATCTCGACGCGCTGGAACGGGCGTTGCGCGACTGGACGCTGCGTCACGAGACGCTGCGCAGCGGCTTCAGGTGGGCCGGTGACGACATGCAGCGGTTCACACTCGCCGAGGACGACGTGTCCCTGCACCGAGAGGTGGTCGGCGACTTCACCGACGCGGGGGCGCTGACCCGGTACCTGCAGGATCGGTTCGACGCCGCGGCGGACGCGCTCGGCTGGCCGAACCTCATCTACACGGCGGTCGTTCGCGAGGACTCCACCAGCGTGTACATGGCCTTCGACCACACCAACGTCGACGCCTACTCCATCCACCGGCTCCCCGAGGAGATCGGCGCCCTGTACACGGCGGCCGTCACGGGAAGGCCCGTCACCGGTCCGTCCGTGGGGAGTTACGTGGACTTCTGCGAGCAGGAACGGGCCAACGCGGACGGCATCGACGACACCCACGCGATCGTCGCGCGCTGGCGGGAGTTCATCGCGCGGTGCGGCGGCCGGCTTCCGGAGTTCCCCGTCGACCTCGGTCTGCAGCCCGGCGGAGCGCTGCCCACCCAGAAGCTGGTGTGCGAGCCGCTCGTCGACGCGGACGCCGCCGCCGCGTTCGAGGCGTACTGCCGCCCCTACGGCGGCAGTCTGGTGGGCATCCTGGCCGCGACCAGCCTGATCGTCCACGAGCTCGGCGGCCAGCCGGTCTACCGCACCGTCGTGCCGTTCCACACCCGGCTGAAGTCCGCGTGGTCGGACTCCGTGGGCTGGTACGTCGGCGGGGCGCCCATCGAGGTACCGGCGGCCCGGGACCTGGAGAGCGCGCTCGAGACGGTCCGTGCCGAACTGCGGGCCAACCGGTCGCTGGCGCGCATCCCGCTGGCCCGCGTACTGCGCCTGCTCGGCGCGGACTTCCGTCCGACCTCGCCCGACATGTACTCGATCATCTCGTACGTGGACGCCCGTCTCGTCTCGGGCGCGGCCGACTGGGCCGAGCAGAAGGCGTACGGGCTGCTCCGGGTGTCGTACGGCGACCAGGTGTGCGCCTGGGTCAACCGCCTGCACGAAGGACTGTGGTTCGCCTGCCGCTACCCGGACACCGACATCGCGTACAAGAACGTGCGGCGGTACGTCGAGCGGCTGCGGGACCTGATCCTCTCGGTGCCCGCACCGGATCGTCCGCGGGCCGTGGAGCTGGCGCTCTCCTGACCCAACTCGCCCCATCCATAAGGTGATTATCTGCTGCTATGTCACCCTCGGGGCGGATGTCCGTTGTGGAGCGCCTTGTCCAGCTACTGCTAGTGTTCAGCCAGTCACGCTAGGCAATCAATTCTCTGTATGAGCAAAGGACCGAGGGTTCCATGCGCAAGCTTCAGCAGGTCGTGATCGCAGCAGTGGCGGCCGCCGGCGGCCTGTCCGCCGTCGGCGCCTCTCCCGCGGTGGCCGACTCCTACGACAGTGGGCCGCAGGTGTCCAACCACTACCGCCCCTACCAGGAGTGCAGCCCGCAGACGGTGTCCGAGAACGACGTCCCGATCGGCGTGCTCGGCCTCGCCGACACCCTCGACACCAACTGCGGCCAGTACAACCAGGCTTTCACCGGCTGAGTCGGCGGGTGTCCTCACGAAGGAAAACGGATCACATGTTCAGCGCGAAGAAGATCGCGGCCGTCTCGGGACTCGTCGGCGGCATCGCGGTGGCCTGTGCCGGTCTCGCCCCGGTGTACGCCGCGGCGGGCCCGGGGAAGTGCACCGACGATCTCATGGGCAACCTCACCTGCACTCAGCGGATCAAGGGGGAGGTGCCCGAGGGTGGTGCACTGCCGCACCAGGAGACCTGCAAGCCGGTGCAGCCCGTGCAGCTGCCCGCCGTCCTGGGGCAGGGGACGGAGCGGCTCGGGCCCGAGGTGACCTGTTCCCCCGGGACCGTGGGAGTGGCGCCCGTGGAGAAGGGTGACGAGGTGGAGCCGTCCGGCCCGTTCGGTGTCATGGGCCGGATCCTTCCGGTCGGCGGGTAGCGCCAATACGGCAGACGGGGCTGAAGCGCAACTCGGCGGGTGTAGATCCTCGGTTAGCTACGGACTGTGTGTATATGCTCACATTAAGTAGTCGAGCCGGGCGGTTCCGCCTGGACCAGAAAGGGTCAATCATGCGTAAGTTTCAGCGCGTCGCACTCGTAGCGGCGACGGTTGCGGGGCTCTCCTTCCTCGGTGCCGGGGTCAGCTCCGCCGCCGGTGGCGAGGACGCGCCTCCGCAGATCACCGCCGTGGCCAACTCGACGGCCAACGCCCTCGCCGTCGGCGGTGGTTACTACGCCGCTCCGCAGGCCCAGCCGCAGGAGCAGCCTCAGGAGCAGGGGAACTCCGGCCCCGAGCAGGGCGGTTACGACCAGAACCAGGGTGGCGAGTAAAAACGCACCCCGCACGAACTCGGTACCCCGCACCGGCACCGCTTCGGTCCGTTCGCCGGTGTGCTGAGTGACAACCATGGCGAAGGCAGCCCGGACGCACCCCGACTCTGTCGAGGTATGCGTCCGGGCTGCTTTGCTTCGCCCTTCGCAGAGGAAGACGACTCATGTTCACTGCACGGAAGATCGCCACCGTCTCGGGGCTCGTCGGAAGTCTCGCCGCGCTCTGTGTCGGCGCCGGGCACGCGTACGCGGACCCGTCCCCGGGCGACTGCAGGACCACCGCACAGGGCGGCACGGTCTGCGTTCACAAGAGCGAGACGCGCATCGACAAGAACGGCACACACGTCCTCAAGCAGGCTCAGGACTGCTCGACCTCCGACCGTCCGCGTGTGCTGCTCCCGGACGACCAGGCGGCGGGTGAGGGGTCCACCAGCGCCGGAGAGGTCGTGGACTGCTCCAACAAGGCGGAGTTGCCCAAGGGCTTCAAGAGGCCGCACATCGAGTTCTGAGGCTGCGCAAACGAAAGTCCCCGGTTTCCCGGCCAATGGCCGGGAAACCGGGGACTTTCGTTGTGCCCTACTTGCCGAACGCGCTGTTGCTGCAGCCCATGCTCGAGCCCAGCGACGACTGCTGCGCACCCG
The DNA here is from genome assembly GCF_053611985.1 of Streptomyces sp. NPDC054770. NCBI lineage: Bacteria > Bacillati > Actinomycetota > Actinomycetes > Kitasatosporales > Streptomycetaceae > Streptomyces > Streptomyces sp. NPDC054770. Next base: position 134,569 of record NZ_JBSHBL010000004.1, on the reverse strand, counting down.
AGTTGCCCTCGCCGTTCAGCAGGTTGCCGCCCAGGCCGTTGAGGATGCCGACCTCGCCGAGGATGTCGAGGTTCAGGTCGTGCGACTTACAGCTGCTGCTCTGCTGGATGTTGAACTCGTCGCCCTTCTTGCCCCAGCCCTGGTCGGCGTGGGCGGCGCCGGCGCCGAGGAGACCGAAGCTTCCGAATGCGGTGACGAGAACGGCGGCGGTGCGGAGCTTGTGCATGTCATCTCCGTGGAGTGGGGGTTGCGATCTGCGGGAAATCGCGATCTGTGTCATAAAGGCTGATACGAAATACCCGAGATATCCGTGCGACGCGCCGAATACCATTGCAATTCGCTGACTTGATGACCCGTAGACACACACGAATGGTCCCGGCGCCGGGCGCCGGGACCATTCACTGCCCGGCGCCGTGGCGTCGGGCGGGGCCTCGGAAGGCTGCTGTTACCGGCCTCAGAAGGCGCTGTTGTTGCAGCCCATCGTCGAACCGAGGTTGGTGGCCTGGGCGCCCGGGTTGCCCTCGCCGTTCAGGGCGCTGCCCAGCACGCCGTTGAGCAGGCCGACCTCGCCGAGGACGTCGAGGTTCAGGTCGTGCGACTTGCAGTGCGAGCTCTGGTTGATGTTGAACTTGTCGCCGTGCCCGTGGCCGTCGCCGCCGCCGGCGTAAGCCGTGCCACTGACGAGGCCGATGCTGCTGAGGGCGGCGACCAGGACGGCAGCGTTGCGAAGCTTGCGCATGTCATCTCCGTGGAGTGGGGGGTTGCGATCTGTGGAAGATCGACTTTTTACAGTTACGGGAGATTAGTACGTAATACGCCAAATTTGGCAGCGACGCGCTGTTCTCTCCGATGCACTGAAGAAACACCCGAAAAGTCGTATGCCCGTGGCTGGACCCGTCGGCCGTGCTCTCGAAAGGCCCGTGCCGGCCCGCGACTTCCGGCCGTCAGCCCTGGCGCTGCGCGCTGGCGAGGGCGTTCGACTGGCTGTTGGCCTGGGTGCAGTCGACTCCGCGGGTCTGGGAGGCCGCGAGCAGGGCGACCGGGACGTTCGCGTCGAGCAGGGACTGCGGGCTGCACTCCTGGTACGGACGGAACAGGTTGTTCTGCTCCACCGGGCCGCCCTGCGCCGACTGCGGGGCGGCCTGCGGCGAGATCTGGGGGCTGATCTGCGGGTTCAGCTGGGGGTTGAGCTGCGGGGCGACCTCGGTGCCGCGCTGCGGGGCCTGTTGCGGGGCCGGCGCGCCGTACGTCTGCGCGGTCGCCTGGGCGGAGGTGGCCGCGGCGGCCTGCGCGTCCGGCTGCGAAACCGGGGTCGGCCCGGTCCCGTAGGAGACGGGTGCGGCGGAGCTGGGCGCGGCGCCGACGGCGGTCAGGCCGCCGGCCGCAGCGACGATGAGCGCGACTTGCCGAAACTTGCGCATTGAATCCTCGGCTCTTCATTTGATCTGTGCAGGGAACCTGATGAAATGACTGATGAGGCAGCGCGGTTATCGCTTTGTCGCCGCCCCGGGGCGGCTGGAATGGACCTTCGCCCTCACTCCGTGGGGAACGAGAGGTGTGCGGACCCGGATACGGGCGCGATGTCGTGTCACCCGTTTGCCGAAAGGCATATGAGCGGCAACGCCCGTGTCGGTGACGGCATTTGGGTGACGCGACTCCGAATTCCCGTGACCGCGGCCGGGCAGTCCTCGTTCCGGTGGGGAGAGGGCGGCGGTCGAGGACCTGATGAGAATGAGGCGAATCGCTGCCGGCTCCGATGCGAAGTTCGCGTGCTGCTCAGGAGTACCGCTGCTGAAAGTGCAGTGTCATTGCCGCACCAACTGCACGCGCGACCGCACTGATCGCAATGGGCTTTGTCATCCAGGTATCGAAGGGCCGAGGGTTTCATGCGCAAGCTTCACAAGGCCGCGCTCGTTCTGGCAGCGGCTGGTGGTCTGTCCGCCATCGGCGCCGGCGTCAGCTATGCCGACGCTCCCGTCGGATACGGCGGTCCGGCTCCGGCGCCGGCTCCGGACCAGTCGTATCCCCAGGCCCCGCCCGCGGCACCTGCTCCGCAGCAGGCCCCCTACGCCGTCGGCCAGACCCAGGGCACGGCCCAGGCGACCGTCCCTGCCTACCCGCAGCAGCAGGCGGCGCCGCCGCAGTATCCGCAGCAGCAGTACGCCCCGCCGCCGCAGTACCCGCAGCAGGCTCCGCCGCAGCAGTACCCCCAGCAGACCGGTTACGCCGCCGCCTCGGCCTCGTCGCAGGGCTCGGCCCAGGCCACCACCGCTCCCTCGTACCCGCAGCAGCAGGCCGCGCCGCCGCAGTACCCGCAGCAGCAGTACGCCCAGCCGCAGGCCGCTCCCGCGTACCCGCCGCAGCAGTACGCCCCGCCGCAGCAGTACGCCCAGCCCCAGCCGCAGCCCGCCCCGCCGCAGGTCGTACCGCAGGTCATGCCTCAGGTCATGCCGCAGGTCGCCCCGCAGCTGGCCGTTCCCCAGGGCTACGCCCCGGAGGGCCCGACGCGCGTCACCCCGCAGGTGAACCCCCAGGTGAACCCGCAGGTGAACCCGCTCATCAACCCCGTACTCGGAGCGCCGGGCGTGCCCGGGCTCGCGCCGGTCGGCCTCGGCCAGGTCGCGGCTCCTCCCGTCGGCCAGCTGGGGCTTCCCCGCCTCGGCTGACGGCCTTCCGTCATCGTCCTCTTTCCGATCCATCCGTCGCGGATCCCCGTCCGCTCGACCAACGGAGAACCCATGCGCACGTTCCACAAGGCGGTCCTCGTGGGCGCCGCCGTCCTCGGCAGCGTCTGCTCGATCGGCGGCACCACCGCCTTCGCACACGGTGAGCCGGGGCACGACATCGACGTCACCCAGGGCACCGAGTGCCGCTCGCACGACATGAACATCGAGGTGCTCGGCAGCGTCGGCGCCCTCACCGGCCTGGCGGGCAACCTGCTGAACGGCGAAGGCAACCCGGGCGCGCAGCAGAACCACCTCGGCTCGGACATGGGCTGCAACAACCAGGCGCTCTGACCTGACAGGTCGGGACACGTCACGGGCCCCGGAACCGCCAGCCATGACCATCCGGGGCCCGGACCACGCACATTTCTCTCATCTCCCAGCGTTTCCCCGAGTCCGGGTCAGTGCCCGCGACGTGTCTGGAAGGGCAGGAACCCCATGAAACGGGTTACCCGAAACAGTGTGATCGCCATGGCCGTCGCCTCCGGCGCGATGGCAGTCGCGGGGACGGCTCACGCCGACTCCGCCGCGGACGGTTCCGCGAGCGGCTCGCCCGGAGTGGCATCCGGCAACACCGTCCAGCTGCCGGTGAACATCCCGGTGAACGTGTGCGGGAACACCGTGGACGTGGTCGGACTGCTCAACCCCGCGATGGGCAACAAGTGCTCCAACACGGGTCACGAGGCCGCGGGCAAGGCGGGCTCCCGGACGTCGGGCCGGGCCACGGCCGACGGCAGTGCCCACGACTCGCCGGGCATCCTCTCCGGCAACGACATCCAGATCCCGGTCGACGTGCCCCTGAACCTCAGCGGCAACAGCGCGAACCTGGTGGGTGTCCTCAACCCGGTCTTCGGCAACGAGTCCCACAACGGCTCGGACGACCAGCCCGACGCGCCGGACCCGTCCACGCCACGGGTTCACCAGCAGCCGCAGCACCCGGCCAAGGCCCACCCGCGGACCACCGTCGTACGGCAGCGGACGACCGACGCCCTCGCCCACACCGGAGCGGTGAGCCCCTGGGCGCCGGCCGCCGTGGGCCTGGCCTCGGTGGCGGCCGGCGCGGTGCTGTACCGGCGCTTCCGCCCCGGCAGCAGCGCGCCGTACGCCTAGTGCGGAACTGCCTGCAGTGACCGCAGGGCCAGCCGCAGCAGGCCCGGCCCGAACGTGATCCGGGTGGCCCCGAGTTCGCTGAGTCCGGCGGGCGAGGGGCCCTCGCCGTCCACCCGGGCGTACATGTTCAGCGGGCCCTCGACGCCCGCGCGCAGGAACGGGAGCACGGCGCTCGGGGCGTCGATCGGATAGACGCAGTCCGCACCCGCCGCCACGTACAACGCGGCCCGCTCGACCGCCTGTTCGGGATCGTCGATGCCGCGTTCGAAGGTGTCGACGCGGGCGTTCACGAACAGCCGGTCACCGGCGGCCGCGCGGACCTCGGCCAGCCATTCGGCGTGCTCGTGCGGGTCCTTGAGGACGCCCCCGCTGGAGTCCTCCAGGTTGCAGCCGACCACTCCTGCCGCCAGCAGGCGCTCGACCAGCTCCTTCGGCGCCAGCCCGTAGCCGTCCTCCACGTCCGCCGAGACGGGGACGTCCACGGCACGCGCGATCCGCGCGACCGCCTCGAACATCTCCGACGCCGGGGTCGACCCGTCCGGGTACCCGAGCGAGGCCGCCACCCCGGCGCTGGGCGTCGCCAGCGCCGGGAACCCGGCCGCCACCAGAGCGCGGGCGCTCGCCGCGTCCCACGGGCCGGGCAGGATCAGGGGGTCACCGGGCGGCCGCCCGTGGTGCAGCGCCCGGAAGACGTCGACCTTGCTCACCCGTGCTGCCCCGGCGTGTAGTGCCCGGGGACCATACGGGTCGTCACGGCGAACCGGTTCCAGGAGTTGATCACGATGATCGAGGCGATCAGCTGCGTCAGCTGCACCTCGTCGAAGTGCTTGGCGGCCCGCTCGTAGACCTCGTCCGGCACGAAGCCGTCGGTCAGCACGGTGATCGCCTCGGTCAGCTCGATCGCGGCGATCTCCTGCTCGGTGTAGAAGTGCTTCGACTCCTCCCACGCGCTGAGCTGAACGATCCGCTCGATGCTCTCGCCCGCCGCGAGCGCGTCCTTGCTGTGCATGTCGAGGCAGTACGCGCAGTGGTTGAGCTGCGAGGCGCGGATCTTCACCAGCTCGAACAGCTTGGCGTCCAGGCCCTTACGGGCGGCTCCGTCCAGCCGGACCATCGCCTTGTAGACCTCGGGCGCGAGCTGGGCCCAGGGGAGGCGGGGGGTGTGTTCGGGGGCGTACTCGGCGTTTTCCTGGTTGCTCATGACATCGACACTAGGTGTCAGGCAGCCCAGGCGTATGGTCCATTTCCATGGAGAAACCATGGGCCACTCAGCCCGCTCGGCGGCCCGCCCGGACTGCCCTGGGCATCGATCTCCACCTGGAGCCGACCGCCGGTCCGGGCCTGCGCCGGGGCCTGACCGACGCCCTGCGCGAGGCCGTGCGCAGCGGCCGGCTGCTCCCCGGCACCCGGCTGCCCTCCTCCCGCTCCCTCGCCGCCGACCTGGCCATCGCCCGCAACACCGTCGCCGACGCCTACGCCGACCTGGTCGCCGAGGGCTGGCTCACCGCCCGGCAGGGCTCCGGCACCCGGGTCGCGACCGGACTTCCCGCGGTCGCCGCCGGGCGGCGGACGGCGCCGGCCACCGACGGTACCGCAGCCCACCGGCCCGCCTACGACCTGCGCGCCGGCTTCCCCGACGTCTCCGCGTTCCCGCGCGCCGAGTGGCTCAGGGCCGCCCGCCGCGCCCTCACCGCCGCCCCCAACGAGGCCTTCGGCTACGGCGACCCCCGCGGCCGCCCCGAACTGCGCACCGCGCTCGCCGCCTACCTCGCCCGCGCCCGGGGCGTCCGCGCCGACCCCGAACGGATCGTGATCTGCGCCGGGTTCGCCCACGGCCTGAGCCTGCTCGGCCGGCTGCTGCGGGCCCGCGGGGCCGACACGGTCGCGGTCGAGTCGTACGGCCTCGACGAGCACTGGCAGTCGCTGACGGAGTCCGGTCTGCGCCAGGTCCCGCTGCCCTTCGACGACCTCGGCTCGGACACCGGGGCACTGGCCCGGGGACCGGCCGCCGTCCTGCTGACCCCCTCGCACCAGTTCCCGATGGGCGTGGCGCTGCACCACGACCGGCGGGCGGCCGTCGTGGACTGGGCGCGGCGCACCGGCGGCCTGGTCCTGGAGGACGACTACGACGGCGAGTTCCGCTACGACCGCCGGCCCGTCGGCGCCCTCCAGGGCCTCGCCCCCGACGAGGTGGTCTACCTGGGCACCGCCAGCAAGTCCCTGGCCCCCGGGCTGAGGCTGGCCTGGATGGTGCTGCCGCCGGCCGTGGCCCGGGAGGTGACCGCGGTCAAGGGCGGTGTGGACACCTGCGGGGCGCCGGACCAGCTGACGCTCGCCGAGTTCATCGCCTCCGGCGCCTACGACCGGCACGTCCGTGCCGCCCGCTCCCGCTACCGGCGGCGCCGGGACGCCCTGGTCCGGGCCCTCGCCGAACGCGCCCCGGCGATCCGGGTCACCGGCATCGCGGCGGGCCTGCACGTCGTGCTGGGGCTGCCGCCCGGCACCCAGCACCGGGTGATCCGGGCCGCCGCCGAACGCGGCCTCGCCGTCGAGGGACTCGTCCCGCGCCACCGCCACCCCGAGGCCGCCGTCGAGGCCCCGGACGCCCTCGTCCTCGGCTACGGCACCCCGCCCGACCACGCCTGGTCGGGGGCGCTGGACATCCTGTGCGCGGTGCTGTCAGGCCCGGCTGCGACCGGCGTCGCCTGAATTACCCGGCAACGGCCCCCGGAATTCAATTCCGGAGGCTAGAGTCTCTCCCATGAGCAATGGTGATCAGATTTCCCGCGTCGCCCTCAAGAAAATCACCCCCGACGTCTCCTCGGCGATGGGTTCCCTGCATGTCGCAGCCGTCACCGCGGCCCGGGACGCCAAGGTGGAGCCGGAAATCCTCGAACTGGTCAGAATCCGCGCCTCCCAGCTGAACGGCTGCGCGTTCTGCCTCGACATGCACACCAAGGACGCGCGTGCGCAGGGCGAGACCGAGCAGCGGATCTACGCCCTGAACGCCTGGCGGGAGACCCCCTTCTTCACCGAACGCGAGCGTGCCGCACTGGCGTTGACCGAGGCGGTCACCTTCGTCGCCGACGGCCGGGTGCCGGACGGCGTCTACGCCGAGGCCGCCGGGGTCTTCGACGAGGCGCAGGTCGCGGCGCTCGTGTGGGCGGCGACCGTCATCAATGCGTACAACCGGATCGCCATTGCCACTCGGATGGTTCCGGGGGCTTATCAGCCGACGCGGAATTAAGGGGCGGGCCGAAGAAAAGAAACCTCATATCCGGCCCGGCGGAATAATGCCGGGCCTGTTTTTTCGGCGTCGCATGGTCGTATTGTGACTGCGGGTCGGTGGGGGCTGGTCGCGCCCACGCGGAGGAGCCGCATATTAATGCAGTCCCGGGCCCCCTACGGGGGGGGGTTCAGGCCCCGCGTCCAAGGCCACCCGCCAATGGGCCCGCGCCACCGCCGACACCCACCCCCCCCCCACCCGGGGGAGCCGCATATTACTGCCGTCCCGCGCCCCTTTCGGGGCGCTGTTCAGCCGCCTCTTCCATGGCCTCCGGCAATGGCTCCGTCGCCTCGTCGTCCAGCCACGCCCGCCACTCCGGTGCCCGTACCGCCGGGCCGGCCTTCGCCGGGCCGCCCACCCAGCGGGTCACCGGTCTGATTCCGTGCAGGGCGTTCACCAGCCAGACCTCTCGGTCGGCCAGTTCCGGCAGGGTTCGTTCGCGGTGGGCGACGGGGATGCCGGTGCGTTCCGCGCGCTCCTGGATCAGGGCGACGGTCACCCCGGGCAGCAGCGGCAGCCGGGGTGGTGGCAGGCACAGGGTGTCGTCCTCCCACCAGAGCACGCTCGTGGTGGCCGCCTCGAGGACCGCCCCGGACGGCCCCACCAGCACCGCCTCCTGGGCCCCCGCCTCGACCGCGCGGGCGCGCAGCCGGGCCAGGGTGTCCAGGTCGGGTCCCTTGCGGCGGGGCACGGTGCGCGGATCGGGCCGGCCGACCGCCCAGACCTCGACGGCGGAGCCGAGCGGCGGCGCGTGCCGCAGCCGGAGCCGCACGTGGTGGGGCGTGAGCTCGACACGGGGGAACCACGCGCCGGTGCGGGGCAGCGCGGCCGTCATGTCCCGCCAGAACTCCAGCAGCCGGAACGCCGGCGGCCCGTCGCACTCGCCGCAGGACCGCACGAAGCGCTCCCGGTGCCGGTGCAGGCCGCGCACCCTGCCGTCCCGGACCAGCCAGGAGTCCGCGACCAGCAGCGGTTCGTCCGCGTCCGCGACGGGGCGCAGCCCGGCACGCGGCGACCACGTCAGCACGCCTTCCTTCACCGCCGGCTGTGTCATGGCCCCTCCCTTTCCGTCGCCGAGCTCAGTATTTCCGGCCCGCCAGCGCCGGTGAACCGCCCCGCGGCCCGTACGGCGCGTGCTCCAGCCAGGATCCGCAGGACGGCAGGACCGGCGCCAGCGCCGCCGCCGCGCGCTGGCGCAGCCGTACGATCCGGCGCCGGGGCCGCAGATGCTCCAGGGCGGCCCCGGCCGCCTCGCTGTTGAAGAGCGCCGCGGACCGCCGTACCGCCGCGAAGTCCGCCACCGCGCCGGTGGCGATCGCCTCCGCCGCGGCCGCCGCATCCGCGATCCCGCTGTTCATGCCCCGTGCCCCGAACGGCGGGAAGAGGTGCGCGGCCTCCCCGACGAGCAGCACCCGCCGGTGCGGGTCGGTGAAGCAGGCCGCGACCTTGCGCAGGAAGCGGTACGTCGACACCCACAGGATCCGGTCTGCGTATTCCTCGCCCACCACCCCGGGCAGCCAGCGGCGGACGGCCTCCTCGGTGCCGTACTTCGCCACCGGGTCGTGGGCGTGGCACTGGAGGTCCACCTGGAAGCCTCCGGTGAACGGCACCCGCATGACACTGCGGCCGCCGACGCCCGGGTGCTCGTAGTGGAAGACCCGTTCCAGGGGCAGTTCGGCGTCCGGCCGGTCCGCCACGTCGACGACCACGTGGAAGCCCTCGCCGTGCGTGCCCTCCATGGGGATGCCGAGCCCGGCCCGGACGGCGGACCGCGCGCCGTCCGCCGCGATCACGTACCCGCACGTCAGCTCCCGGCCGTCCGCGCAGCTCAGCGACGTGTCCGAGGCGGTGGTGCGGACACCGATCACGCGCGCGTTCCACACCGACTCCACGCCCGCCGCCGCGCAGGCGTCCCGCAGGAAGCGTTCGGTGTCCACCTGGCGCAGGCTGGTGAAGGGCGGCCGGCCGGACGGGGGCGGGAAGGTGCGGGAGTACACCTCCCGCCCCCGGTACAGGGTCCGCCTGGTGTGCCAGGTCCGGCCGTACGAGGTGATCTCGGCGGCCAGCCCCGGGCGCATCGCGTCGAGCAGCGCGAGGGTCTCGCGGTGCACGAACAGGGCGCGGCTGCCCGGCCGTTCGCGGTCCTCGGGGTCGGCCTCCAGGAGGAGCACCGGCAGTCCGTGCGCGCGCAGCGCGAGCGCCGCCGACAGGCCCACCGGACCGGCGCCGACCACGACGACCGGGGTCATGCGCGCACCCCCTCCGCCAGCATCCGGGTGATCTCCACCCGCTTCACCTTCCAGGTCGCGGTCATCGGCAGCTCCTCGAACCGCCACTGCCGGGGCTCGGCCATCGCGGGCAGGTCGGCGGTCGCCGCCCGCCAGCGTTCCGGGTCCAGCGGCCGGTCCCCGCGCACGCACACCACCGGGACCGGCTCCCGGTCCGCGCCCGGCACGATGACCACCTCACGCAGCTCCTCCAGCCGGTCCATCAGGGTGTCCTCGACCTCCAGGTTGCTGTGCACGGAGTCGATCCGGTCGATCTCCCGGTCGGTCAGGTACAGCGCGCCCAGCCGGCTCCGGTAGCCCAGGTCGCCCATCTGCCACCACTCGCCGTCCAGCTGTCGCTCGTACTGCTCGCGGGCGCCGAGGTAGGTGAGGATGCGGCCCCGGGTGCGGGCCTCGATCCGGCCGGGGGTGCCGGGCGCGGCGGGCAGGCCGTCGGGGCCGGTGACACGGACGCTCGTGAAGCCCGGGATGCCGATGCCGACCCGCCGCCCGTCCGCGCGGGCCGCGCTCCGGCGCGTGAACCACTGGAAGGCGACCGGCCCGGTCTCGCTCTGCCCGTACAGCTGGAGCAGCCACGGGCTGCGGCGCCTCGACGCGTCGAGCAGCCGTCGTACGGTGCGCGGATGGATGGCGTCGAACGTCGAGCCGTACGACCTGACGCGCGACAGCGGGGCGCCGGGCGCGTCGGCCAGCTCCTCCCACAGCACGAAGGTGTTGGGGTGGGTCTCGACGATGCCGGGGCGGTGCCGGGCCAGCATCGGGCCGACCCTCGCCGGGTCGGGGTCGGTGATCAGCAGCAGCGGGCTGCCGTAGTGCAGCAGGACGCCGAGCAGGTGGTAGAAGCGGGAGTGCACGAAGGACATGTGCAGGGCCGCGACCTCGCCGCGGGTGGGCCAGCCCATCGCCTGCTGCGGGACCAGCCGGTTCCACATGGTCTGCGGGCAGTGCACGGCGAGTTTGGGGACGCCGGTGGTGCCGGAGCTGTGGGTGATCAGGGCGGGTTCGCGCGGGTGCAGCCGGATCGGCGCCGGGACCTCGGCGCCGCTGTGCTCCGCGAGCGAGACCACGCCGGGCACGCTGTCCACGGTGAGGGTCTGCCGGACCAGGCCCCTGACCTCCAGGCCGGCCAGTTTCGCCCCGTCCGTGACCAGCCACGGCCGCCGGAGCCGGGCGAGCAGCTCGCCGACCACCTCGCCGGCCAGCGCGGGGGAGAGCAGTACGGGCACCGCGCCGATCCGGGAGACCGCGCAGGTCAGCAGCACGATGTCGACGTTGTCGGTCTTGTGCACGACGACCTGCTCGGCGGGCCGCACCCCGGCCGCCCACAGCCGCGCCGACAACTCCTCGACCGCGTCGGCCAGTTCCGGATAGCTCAGGCGGACCCCGAGGTCCGGGTGGGTGCCCAGGGGCCGGTCCAGGGTGACGAACACCCCGCCGTGCCGGTCGGCCGCCCGCCGGAACAGCGGGCCCAGATAGAACCCGCGGTCACCTATGAGGGACACCTGCGACTCCTGCATGGGGACGTGCCTTTCGGTCAGGTCGGTCAGGTCGGTCAGGTCGGTCGGGTCGGTCGGGTCGGTCGGGGCCGGGGTCACCAGGCGCCCCGGCGGACCAGATGGCGGCGGAGTTTCCCGGTCGGGGTGCGGGGCAGGGAGGGCAGCAGGCTGACGCTGCGCGGGACCTTGAAGGCCGCCAGCCGTTGCCCGGCCAGCCGCAGCAGCTCCTCCTGGAGCCCTTCCGGGGCCGGGGTGACGGCGGGGACGACGAAGGCGCGCAGCCGCCCGGTGCCGGTCCCGTCCGGGACCGCCGCGACCGCGACCTCCCGCACCGCCGGATGGGCGCGCAGCACGGCCTCCACCTCCAGCGGGGAGACGGTGATCCCGCCGACCATCTCCATGTCGTCGGTACGGCCCAGGTGCCGGTAGGCGCCGTCGGGTTCGCGGACCGCCCGGTCGTGGGTGGCCAGCCAGCCGCCGACCAGGGTGCGCGCGGTGTCCTCGGGCCGGTTGAGGTAGCCGGGCGTCACCGTCGGCCCGCGCACCCACAGCTCGCCCTCGTGGCCGTCCGGCACCGGGCGCCCGTCCCGGTCGCGCAGCTCCACCTCGAAGCCGGGTACGGGACGCCCGACGGTGCCGGGGTGGTTGTGGCCGAGGCTGTTGGCGCAGAAGGCGTGCCCGGCCTCGGTGGACCCGATCTGCTCCAGGACCGGCGCGCCCAGCAGCTCCGCGACCCGGGCGCCGAGCCCGTCCGGCAGGCCCTCGCCGGCCGACACGGCGGCCCTTACGGAGGCGAAGCACGCCTGGTGCCCGCTGCCCCGGTCGGCGACCAGCGCCGCGTACGCGGACGGCACCGAGTACAGCAGGGTCACCCGGTGCCGGGCGACCAGCTCGTCCACGGCACCGGGCGCCGGACGCCGGTCCACCAGGACCGCACTCGCCCCCGAGAACAGCGGGAAGACGAAGGCGTTCCCGAAGCCGTAGGCGAAGTACAGCTTGGAGACGGACAGGGTGACGTCGTCCGGGGTGATGCCGAGCAGCCGCCGTCCGATGAGGTCGTGGTACGCGGCCGGGTGGGCGTGGGTGTGGACGACCCCCTTGGGTCTGCCCGTCGTCCCGGACGTGTACTGGACGTACAGCGGGCCGTCCGCGTCGACCGGGTGCGCGGGCGCAGGTTCGGCGGCCGGGGCGAGCGCGAGCAGCTGGTCGGCGCCGAGCCGGGCGTGCCTGGCGAAGCGGTCCTCCAGTCCTGGGCCCGTCAGGCAGAGCACCGCCTCCGTGTCGGCGGCCATGAACGCGTGGTCGGCGGCCGGCAGTTCCGGGTTGACCAGGACGGCGACGGCCCCGAGCCGGGCGACCGCGAGGAAGGCCACCACCCAGGCGATCGAGTCGGGCAGCGCGAGCACCACCCGGTCGCCGGGGGCCACGCCCTGTGCGGCCAGGACGGTGGCGGCCCGCGCCCCGAGGTCGTGCACCTCGCCGTGGGTCCAGGCGCGATGGCCCTGGTGGAAGGCGGTGCGGTCGTGCCAGCCGTGCCGTTCGGCGAGGAGGGGCAGCCGTGCGGCGAGGTTCTCGGTGTCCGTGCGGGACAACGGCAGTGTCATCGGGCGGCCTCCTCGACGGCGTCCGCCGCGGCCGACGGGGTGTGCTCCCGCAGCGCCCGCATCTGCGCGGCCGTCTTCAGCAGCATCTCGTCGTACTCGGCGGCCGGGTCGGAGTCCAGGACGATCGCCCCGCCCGCGCCCAGCCGCATCCGGCCGCCGGCCAGCACGGCCGTACGGATGACGATGCTGAGGTCCGCGCCGCCGCTGCACCCGAGGTAGCCGAGCGCCCCCGAGTACACGCCCCGGGCCTCGGTCTCCAGCGCGTCGATGATCTCCATCGTGCGCAGCTTCGGGGCGCCGGTCATCGACCCGCCCGGGAAGCAGGCGCGCACGCAGTCCACGGCGTCCGTCCCGGCCCGCAGCCGTCCGGTCACGGTGGAGACCAGCTGGTGCACGGTCGCGTACGACTCGGTGGCCATGAGGCGGGGGACCCGCACGGTTCCGGTACGGCAGACCCGGCCCAGGTCGTTGCGGAGCAGGTCGACGATCATCAGGTTCTCGGCGCGGGTCTTGGCGTCCGCGGCCAGCGCGTCCCGCAGCCGGTCGTCCTCGAACGGCGTCGCCCCGCGCGGCGCGGTCCCCTTGATGGGCCTGGCCTCGGCCACGCCGTCCCGGGTGATCCGCAGGAACCGCTCCGGCGAGGAACCGGCCACGTCCAGCTCGCCGAAGCGCAGGAAGGCCGCGTACGGCGCCGGGTTGACGCGGCGCAGCTGCCGGTAGAAGGCGTACGGATCGGCCGGGGCGGGCAGCCGGGCCGCGTTGGTCAGGCAGACCTCGTAGCTGGTGCCGGCCCGCAACTCCCGCCCGCAGGCCTCGATGTCGGCGAGGTAGGCCGCCCGGTCGCGCACCAGCCACGGCTCGGCGGCCGCCAGGTCCGGCCCCGCGGCGGCGGGCGGGGCGGGCCGGGGGGTGTTCGGGGCCAGGAAGGTGAGCTGGGCCAGGGTCGTCTCCAGCCACTCCGCGGCGTCCCGTGCGGCCTGCGGGGTGTCCTCCGCCAGGCAGACCGCGTAGGTGACGTCCTCCTCGTGGTCCACGGCGATCAGCCGGTCCGCGAACAGCCAGCAGGCGTCCGGGGTGTCGGCCTGGTGTCGGTTCGGGGAGCCGCAGTCGGCCTTGGTCTCGTAGCCGAAGTAGCCGACGTAGCCGCCGGTGAAGTCGAAGGGCAGCCCGTCCGCGTCCACCCGGCGGCTGCCCAACTGCCGCTTCAGGTAGTCGAAGACGCTCGCGGACACCTTGCGCGGCGGCCGTCCGGCCCGCTCGACCACACACCGGCCGGCCGTGACGTCGTAGCGCACGAACTCGGCGAGCGGGCCGCTGCCGTCGCCCAGGAAGGAGAAGCGCGAGCGGCCCTCTTCGACGAGCGAGCTGTCCAGCCAGAACGCGCGGGGCGCGGCGGCGAAGAGGCGCCCGAAGGCGGCCTCCGTGTCGACGGCACCGGCGATCTTGCGGGTGTGCAGGCGGTACGCGGGCCCTTCGCCGTGGCGGGGGCGGGGGATGGCCGTACCGGACTGGGGCCCGGCCGCGCCAGCCGTGCCTGCCGCGCTCGCCGCGGCCCTCGGCCGGGGGATCGCCGCCTCGGCCGGCGGGACGGCGGTGTTCTTGGTGCGTGCTCTGCGGGCCCGGCGGGCGGTGAGGTTGCGGAAGTTCACCAGCATGCGGTGGCCGTACTCGGTGAGTGCCGACTCCGGGTGGAACTGCACGCCCCACAGCGGCCGTTCGCGGTGCCGCAGCCCCATCAGGACGCCGTCCTCGGCCCAGGCGGTCGCCTCCAGGGCGGCGGGCAGCGGCTCGTGGACCGCGAGGGAGTGGTAGCGGACGGCGGTGAAGCCCTGGGTCAGCCCCTCGAAGAGGTCCCGCCCGTCGTGCCGCACCCGGGTCAGGTGCCCGTGCCTGGGCTGCGGGGCGGGCGCCACCCGGGCGTTCTCCCCGAGCGCGATGCCCTGGTGGCCCAGGCACACCCCGAGCACGGGGACCGTGGCCTCCGCGATCAGCCGGGCGCCGATACCGAAGTCACGGCCGTCGCCCGGATGCCCGGGTCCCGGCGACACCACCACGTTGTCGAACTCCGCGAGAGCGGGCGGTGCCTGCTCGTCATTGCGGATCACCACCGGTTCCTCGCCGTTCACCTCGGCGATCAACTGGAACAGGTTGTAGGTGTACGAGTCGTAATTGTCGATGAGCAGGGTCTTCACCCGCCCACCTCCCTCGGGTCGTTCCCGGGCCTATGCGGCCCGTCGTTTGTGCCGCCCGCGCAGCGCCTGGAGCGGGGGATACAGCCATTTCTTGAAGAAACGCTGTAGTCGCGGCATGAGAATCCACGTGACAAGCGCTGTCACGCAGAGGCAGAGCACCAGGGTGCGAAGGAGCGGATTGACGCCGCCGAGATAGGGCAGCACGATCAGATTGAACAGCAGGACCGGCGGAAACACCGCGCTCATGTTGATGAACCACAGTTTCCATTTCGCCGGCGGGGTGGTCGGCGGCGGTGCGGGCGGCGGCCCGGTCAGCGAGTCGAACCACTCCTTCGACCCCCGTACACTACGGCGCCCGGTGGGCCGGGCGATGCCGTCCGCGCGGGTCTCCCACTGGCCGCGATCTGGGGAGTTCTCCCAGGCCAGCGCCGAGTCCTCGGTGGCGAAGCGATACACGACATGCCATTCCGCCTCCTGGTCGACTAGGACGCCGCCGCCGAGGAACCCCGGCCGGCGGGCGCTCGCGCCCAGCATGGCCCACCCCCAGGAGTGGAAGTCGGCCTCACGACCCGGCATCACGTGATAGGCCACGGTGACGGTGACGGGATTACTGGTCACGGTGTCCTTTACGGAATCGACACAACCCGCGTTCAAAGATTCAACGAGTTTTTCCGGTGTCCGGATCGTTACTTTTTACAGCGCTTTCTGTGCGCTTGCCGTGGTCTGCTGCCGACTACTTCCGGTAACTCCCCCGTAATTCTGGAAAGTGCTTGCCTGGCCGGTCGTGAAAGTTGCAGGATCGCCGTCCCAGAACGAAGGAGGACGCCATGTCGAGGTACGTCTGGAATTTGACCGAAGAGGGTCGACAGGCAATCGATCAGGCGCGTTCCATGATCGAACCTGCGCGAAAAGAAGTGACCTCGCATCCCATTTACCAGCGAATATCGGACCGGGCGCACCTGGCCGTGTTCATGGCCCACCACGCGTTCGCCGTCTGGGACTTCATGTCCCTGCTCAAGTCGCTCCAGCGGGAGCTGACCTGCGTCGACGTCCCCTGGGTGCCCCGCGGCTCCGCGGTGGCCCGCCGGCTCGTCAACGACATCGTGCTGGTGGAGGAGAGCGACGCCCTGAACGGCGGTTTCACCAGCCATTTCGAGCTGTACCGCGCGGCCATGGCCGAGGCGGCGGCCGACACTGCCGCGCTCGACACCTTCATCGCCCTCGTCGCGGAGGGCCACGACGTCCCGGCGGCCCTGCGGGTGGCTCGAGTTCCGGCTCCCGCGGCCGAGTTCGTCCGCACGACCTTCGGCATCATCGCCGACCGCCCGCTGCACTGCCGGGCCGCCGCCTTCGCCTTCTCCCGCGAGGACCTGATCCCGGACATGTTCGACCAGGTCATCAGGGAGGAGGGGACCGACCGCTTCCCGCTCTTCCGGGACTACCTCGCCCGCCACATCGAGGTCGACGGCGAGGAGCACACCCCGATGGCCCTCCAGATGGTCGCCGACCTGTGCGGCACCGACGACCAGCGCTGGCACGAGGCCGTCGACACCGTCCTCGTCGCCCTGGAGGCCAGGTCCCGTCTGTGGGACGGCATCACGGACGCGATGGGCTGACCGGTCCGGCCGCCTCGGTGCCGGTGTCTTCGGGGCCGGTGTCCTCGGTGCCGGGCGCCTCCCCGAAGCGGGCCAGCGCCAGCGCCCCCGCCACGGCCACCGCGAAGCCGAGCACCGCGAGCCAGGTCAGGCCCTCCCGGGTCCGGTCCCCGAGCCATACGACCCCCACCGCCGCCGGGCCGATCGTCTCGCCGACGACCATGCCGGCCGTCGCCGTGGTCACCGAGCCGCGCTGGAGCGCCGAGGTCAGCAGCATGAAGGCGGCGCCGCCGCCGACCAGCAGCGCATAGGTCGCGGGGTTGGTGAACAGCCCGGCCGGCCGCAGGGTGTCGATCAGCCGTACCGACACCTCGACCACCCCGAACCCGAACCCCGCCCCGAGCCCCAGCAGCAGGGCCCGCCCGCGCCCCGACAGCCGCCCGCCGGCCAGGCCGAGCAGCAGGACCCCCACGGCCGTCCCCAGCATCACCCACTTCAGCGTCGTCGACCCGGCCCGGTCCCCCTCCGGCCCCGACGCCAGCCCCAGCATCGCGAGCCCCGCGCACACCACCCCCACCGCGGCCCACTCCACCCCGCTCAGCCGCACCCGCAGCAGCCGTGCCGCGACCACCGCCGTCACCGCGAGGCTCGACGCCAGGGCCGCGCTCACCGCGTAGATGGGCAGCGACCGCAGCGCGAGGATCTGGAACACGAACCCGAGCCCGTCCAGCCCCAGTCCGACGACATACCGCCACTGCCGCACGGCCCGCAGCAGCAGCGCGGCCTCCCCGCCGGTGCCGTCACCGGCCGCCCGCGCGGCCATCGCCTGCAGGACCGTCGCCGTACCGAAGCAGATCGCGGCCGCGAGGGCGCACACCATTCCAAAGAGCACAAAGGGACTGTAGGGGAGCGGAGCATGCCGTGATCGGGAGGGGAGTAAGAAGCGGGCCCGGGGCGACCCCGGACCCGCTCCTTCCCCTTGCGCCCCCGTGTCTCCGGGGAGCTCGGGCCCCTCGGAGGTCAGCTCGCGCCGGCCAGCCAGGCGGTGGCGTTGAGGGCGAGGGCGGCGTTGGTGGCGCCGGTGTCGTTCCAGCCGTCGTACAGGGTGTTGCCGGACTGGCCGGTGCCGTCGTCGATCGGGGAGCTGTCGCCCCAGAAGGCGACCCGGCCGCTGCCGAAGGTGCTGGTGGCGAAGAACGCGCCGGTGTTGCCGGAGTAACCGCTGCGGTACACCAGGCCCTTGACGTTCGCGTTGTCGGAGGGCTTGAGCGTCGCCGTCGTCCCGTCGGCGATCAGGCTCTTGGTGACCGTGCCGAAGCCGCCGTGCAGCACCGCGTTGCTGCTGTCGCTGATGGCCTTCGGGTAGCCGGAGCTGATGTCCAGCGAGTCGATCGAGAAGCCGAACGGGTCGGTCGAGTCGACGCTGTTGTTGGTCATCAGGTCGTTGAGGATCTCCAGCGCGTCGTAGCCGTCGTTGTTGCGGTCGGCGCCGGTGTGGTCGGAGATCATGAAGAGACCGCCGCCGGCCTTCACGAAGTTCATGATCGCCGTCTTCTCGGCGGTGGTGAACTTGGTGTTGGGCTCGGGCAGCACCAGCGCGTCGAACTTCGACAGGTCGGTCGTCGACGAACCCCCGTACGTGAGGGCGCTCGTGGCGGTCTTCAGGCTGTAGTCACCGGTCTTCTGCAGGGCGATGCCCCACGACGACAGCGCGCCGGTCCAGTCCTTGTCGGAGGACGGGGAGGAGTCCTGGGCGAGCGGGTCGGGCTTGCTGGTGGAGACGATCCAGTCCGCGTTGCCGGCCTCCTCGGCGTGGCCGTCGTCGAACAGGACGCGGTACGTGGTGGCCGCACGGGCGGGGGTCGCGGCGCTGGTGGCCTGGACGGCGGCACCGGCCGCGATCAGACCGAGCACGGCCAGGGCCGTGGTGAGTTCGCGGCGCGGGGTGGCGAAGCCGGGCATCTGTCATTCCTCCATCGGTGGGGGGTGCGAGAGGGATGGCGGTGCGGGTGGTGCGTCGTGGGTCGCTCTGCGCGCGTAGAAAGATGCGTGGAGGGACCCGTGGAGAGAAATGCGGTTCTGCCGGTAGGACGTGTTCTGCGCGCGTAGAGTCCGAAGTTGATCGTTCATCCACGGGCAGTTGGACGGTACCGGCGGGACTCGGTGCGCCGACAGGAGCCCCGGCCGCTTCACATGATTTTCTTACCTGTGCATGACAACTCTGCGATCCCTCGGTGTCGATCATGGCCGGATTCGGACTCTTGTCCGGCGCCTCCGGTGGTCGCTACTTTTTGAGCAGTCGCTCAATCCAGTTGCTCAATCCAGTCGGTCAATCGAAGGGGCGCGGTGTGGCCAGAGCCGGAGGGAAGAGGTCGGTCGAGCCGTCCGGGAACGCCAGTTCGGCGGCGACGCGAGCGGCGCTGGTCGCGGCGGCTGCCGACGCACTGCGCGAGGTGGGTTTCGCCGGGGCCAGCGCGCGGGAGATCGCCCGGCGCGCCGACTGCCAGCAGTCGCTGGTCTTCTATCACTTCGGTTCGGTGGCCAAGCTGCACCTGGCGGCCCTGGACCAGGTCAGCGGTGCGCGCAACGCGCGCTACCAGGCGATGGTCGACGAGTCCAAGAGCATCGGCGACCTGGTCCGGGCCGCCAGGGCGGTCTTCGACGAGGACCTGGACCAGGGGCACGTGACCGTACTCGTCGAGATGATCGCCGCCGCCCAGTTCACCCCCGAACTCCGCCCGGAGGTCGCCGCCCGGATCCGTCCGTGGCGCACCTTCGCCGCCGACAGCGTCCGCGAGGCACTCGCGGGCTCTCCCGCCGCCCGGCTGATGCCCCCCGAAGAACTCGCGCACGCGATCGTCGCCCTGTACCTGGGCCTGGAGATGCTCGCCAACCTCGAAGAGGAACGCGAGCCCGCACTGGCCCTGTTCGACCGTGCCGGGAAGATCGCTTCCCTCCTGGACATCTTCAAACGGAAGAAGAAGACATGACCGGCAACAGACGCGCCTGGCTGCTCTTCACCGGATGGCTCCTGACCGGAGCCTGCTACCTGCTCGCCCTCCTCACCGCGCTGTCGGTCGGGATCTTCGTCCTGCCGGTCGCCGTGGCCGGCACCGTCGCGCTGGCCACGCGCCGGGACACCCGGCGGGGCCTGCCCGGCCTGCTGTCGGGTGCGAGCCTGCCCCTGTTCCTGCTCGCCTACCTCAACCGGCACGGCCCCGGCACCTACTGCACCAGCTCGGCCACCAGCAGCAGTTGCACCGACGGCCTGCTCGACCCGTGGCTCCTGCTCGCCGCCGGCCTGCTCGTCCTCGTCGCCGGACCCGTGCTGTTCCTCAGGGCTCGGCGACAGCCGGTGAACAGCCCCGCGCCGAGCGTCTCCGAGTAGTCCGCCGAGCGCTGCGCTGGTTGTGCGGTTCGTCCGTTCGTCCACAGATCCGCTCAGGCGCTCAGCACCCCCCACAACTGCTCGATCCCCCACTCCAGGTCCTCCTCCGCCACCACCAGCGGCGGCGCGATCCGCACCGTCGCTCCGTGCGTGTCCTTCACCAGCACCCCCCGCTCCATCAGCCGCTCCGAGACCACCCGTCCCGAGCCCACCCCCGGGTCCACGTCCACCCCCGCCCACAGCCCCCGCCCCCGCACCGCCGTCACCCGGCCGCTCCCGGCCATCTCCGCCAGCCGGCGGTGCAGCAGTTCCCCCAGCTCGGCCGCCCGCTCCTGGAACTCCCCGGTCCGCAGCATCGCGAGCACCTCAAGACCCACCGCACAGGCCAGCGGGTTCCCCCCGAAGGTCGACCCGTGCTCGCCGGGCCGGAACACCCCGAGCACCTCCGCGTTCGCGACCACCGCCGACACCGGCAGCACCCCGCCCCCCAGCGCCTTCCCGAGGACGTACACATCCGGTACGACGCCCTCGTGCTCGCACGCGAAGGTCCGCCCGGTCCGCCCCAGCCCCGACTGGATCTCGTCCGCGACGAACAGCACCTCCCGCTCCCGGGTCAGCTCCCGCACCCCCGCCAGATAGCCCTCCGGCGGCACCACGACCCCCGACTCGCCCTGGATCGGCTCCAGCAGCACCGCCACCGTGTTCTCGGTCAGCGCGGCCCGCATGGCGGTCAGGTCCCCGTACGGCACGATCTGGAAGCCGGGCGTGTACGGACCGAAGTCCGCCCGGGCCTCCGGATCCGTGGAGAAGCTGATCACGGTCGTCGTACGCCCGTGGAAGTTCCCGCCCGCGACCACCACCTTCGCCATCTCGGCCGGCACCCCCTTCACCCGGTAGCCCCACTTCCGGGCCGTCTTCACCGCCGTCTCCACCGCCTCCACCCCGGTGTTCATCGGCAGCACCATCTCCATCCCGCACAGCTCGGCGAGCTCCGTGCAGAACGCGGCGAACCGGTCGTGGTGGAAGGCCCGCGACGTCAGCGTCACCCGCTCCAGCTGCGCCTTCGCCGCCGCGACCAGGCGCGGGTGGCCGTGCCCGAAGTTCAGCGCCGAGTAGCCGGCCAGGAAGTCCAGGTACCGGCGCCCCTCGACATCCGTCATCCAGGCGCCGTCGGCCGTCGCGATCACCACCGGCAGCGGGTGGTAGATGGGCGCGCTGTGCGCGTCGGCGGCGGCGATGAGGGCTTCCGTAGTGGTCACGGCGACTCCAGGGGGCGCGGCGGAATGATCCCTTTCCTACCCTCTGCCCCTGCCCGACTGGTGGACGCCACGGCCCCCGGGCCCGGCGTGCCCGGTAATGTGACCTGCGGGCCGTGACTGGCGCGCTGGGATGGGACCGACCATCGGGGAGCGGCCCGTGTTGTGACCGAGTGCCGTGCGCCTGGGCCGAACCGTGAATGCCGAACGCCATGTCCGGAGGTCCTGAATGTCCGACAAGTCCGTGTCCGACACGTCCGCGCCCCTGTCCACCGAGTCCACCGCCTACCGCGCCGCCCTCGACGTGATCCGCGCGGTCGAGCCGCGGGTCGCCGACGCCATCGGCCAGGAGGTCGCCGACCAGCGCGAGATGCTCAAGCTGATCGCCTCCGAGAACTACGCCTCCCCGGCGACCCTGCTCGCCATGGGCAACTGGTTCAGCGACAAGTACGCCGAGGGCACCATCGGCCGCCGCTTCTACGCCGGCTGCCGCAACGTCGACACCGTCGAGGGGCTCGCCGCCGAGCACGCCCGCGAGCTGTTCGGCGCGCAGCACGCCTACGTCCAGCCGCACTCCGGCATCGACGCCAACCTGGTCGCCTTCTGGGCCGTCCTCGCCGACCGCGTCGAGGTCCCCTTCCTCCAGAAGACCGGCGCCCGCCAGGTCAACGACCTCTCCGAGGCCGACTGGGCCGAGCTGCGGCAGGCCTTCGGCAACCAGCGGATGCTCGGCATGTCCCTGGACGCCGGCGGCCACCTCACCCACGGCTTCCGCCCCAACATCTCCGGCAAGATGTTCGACCAGCGCTCGTACGGCACCGACCCGGCCACCGGCCTGATCGACTACGACGCGCTGCGCGCCCAGGCCCGCGACTTCAAGCCGCTGATCATCGTCGCCGGCTACTCCGCGTACCCCCGTCTGGTGAACTTCCGGATCATGCGCGAGATCGCCGACGAGGTCGGCGCGACCCTCATGGTCGACATGGCGCACTTCGCGGGCCTGGTCGCCGGCAAGGTCCTGACCGGCGACTTCGACCCGGTCCCGCACGCCCAGATCGTCACCACCACCACCCACAAGTCGCTGCGCGGCCCGCGCGGCGGCATGGTCCTGTGCGACGACTCCCTCAGGGACCAGGTCGACCGCGGCTGCCCGATGGTCCTCGGCGGCCCGCTCCCGCACGTCATGGCCGCCAAGGCCGTCGCCCTCGCCGAGGCCCGGCAGCCCGCCTTCCAGGACTACGCCCAGCGCATCGTCGACAACTCGCGTGCGCTCGCCGAGGGCCTGATGCGCCGGGGCGCCACCCTGGTCACCGGCGGCACCGACAACCACCTCAACCTGATCGACGTCGAGACGTCGTACGGCCTCACCGGCCGCCAGGCCGAGACGGCCCTGCTCGACTCCGGCATCGTCACCAACCGCAACGCGATCCCCGCCGACCCGAACGGCGCCTGGTACACCTCCGGCATCCGCATCGGCACCCCCGCCCTCACCACCCGAGGCCTGGGCACCGCCGAGATGGACGAGGTCGCGGCCCTGATCGACCGCGTCCTGACCGCCACCGAGCCGGGCACGACGAAGTCCGGCGCTCCGTCGAAGGCCTCCCACGTCCTGGACGAGAAGGTGTCGACGGAGATCGCCCAGCGCGCGACGGACCTGGTGGCGGGCTTCCCGCTGTACCCGGAGATCGACCTCGGCTGATCACCGCCGTAAGGGGCAGCGCCCCGTCAGGGGCGCGGGGAACTGCGCGGTCGGCCCCCACCGGCCCGCAGTCCCCCGCGCCCCGAAACCACCCCACCCCTCATGGGCCCACCACCCCCTCCCCCTCTGAGAGAATGGTGAGCATGGCCTCTGACCGACCCCGCGTGCTCTCCGGCATCCAGCCCACCGCCGGCTCGTTCCACCTGGGCAACTACCTCGGCGCCGTCCGCCAGTGGGTAGCCCTCCAGGAGTCCCACGACGCCTTCTACATGGTCGTGGACCTGCACGCGATCACGGTCCCGCAGGACCCCGCCGACCTGCGCGCCAACACCCGGCTCGCCGCCGCCCAGCTGCTCGCCGCCGGCCTGGACGCGGACCGCTGCACCCTCTTCGTGCAGAGCCACGTCCCCGAGCACGCCCAGCTCGCCTGGGTCATGAACTGCCTCACCGGCTTCGGCGAGGCCAGCCGGATGACCCAGTTCAAGGACAAGGCCGCCAAGCAGGGCGCGGACCGCGCCAGCGTCGGCCTGTTCACGTACCCGATCCTCCAGGTCGCCGACATCCTGCTCTACCAGGCCAACGAGGTGCCGGTCGGCGAGGACCAGCGCCAGCACGTCGAGCTCACCCGCGACCTCGCCGAGCGCTTCAACGGCCGCTTCGGCGAGACGTTCACGATCCCCAAGCCGTACATCCTCAAGGAGACGGCGAAGATCTACGACCTCCAGGACCCGTCGATCAAGATGAGCAAGTCGGCGTCCACGCCGAAGGGCCTCATCAACCTCCTCGACGACCCGAAGGCGACCGCGAAGAAGGTCAAGAGCGCGGTCACCGACACGGACACCGTGATCCGCTACGACGTCCAGAACAAGCCGGGCGTCTCCAACCTCCTCACCATCCACTCCACCCTCACCGGCAAGTCGATCGCCGAGCTGGAGCAGGAGTACGAGGGCAAGATGTACGGCGCGCTCAAGACGGACCTCGCCGAGATCATGGTCGACTTCGTCACCCCGTTCCGGGAGCGCACCGAGCAGTACCTGGACGACTCGGAGACCCTCGACTCGATCCTCGCCAAGGGCGCGGAGAAGGCCCGGGCCGTCGCGGCCGAGACCCTGGCCCAGGCCTACGACAGAGTCGGTTTCCTGCCCGCCAAGCACTGAGCGAAGCGAAGCGCTGCACATCACTTCGGCCACGGCTGCCCGGGAGGCGGCCGTGGCCGTACAGTCGATAGCCGGACGCCCGGGTACGAACCCGACATGCGTCCGCCCACCACGACCGACGGGAGATGACGTGGGGACCGTAACGATCGGCGTGTCGATCGCGGTCCCGGAGCCTCATGGCAGCCTGCTCCAGGAGCGGCGCGCGGGCTTCGGCGACCCCGCGGCCCATGGCATCCCCACGCACGTCACGCTGCTGCCGCCGACGGAGATCGCCGAGGGGGAGCTCGCCGCCGTTGAGGCCCACCTGAGCGAGGTCGCCGCGGTGGGGCGGCCGTTCCCGATGCGGCTGTGCGGTACGGGGACGTTCCGGCCGCTGTCGCCGGTGGTGTACGTCCGGGTGGTCCAGGGCGCGGACGACTGCGCGTGGCTTCAACAGCGGGTCCGGGACGAGGCGGGGCCGCTCGACCGGGAGTTGCAGTTCCCGTACCACCCGCATGTGACCGTCGCCCACGGGATCGACGAGGCCGCGATGGACCGGGCGTTCGCCGAGCTTGCCGACTACGAGGCAGCGTGGCCCTGTACGGGGTTCGCGTTGTACGAGCAGGGCGCGGACGGCGTGTGGCGGAAGCTGCGTGACTACGTCTTCGGGGGCTCTGTCGTGCCGCCTCAGGTGGGGCATGTGGAGCGGGGGAGTATCGCCAGTCGGTAGCTGCGGGTTGTGTGTGGTTGCTCGCGCCCACGCGGCGGCAGCCGCATATCGACTACAGCCCCGCGCCCCTGGAGGGGCGCGTTCTAGCGGGCCGGGATCAGATCGGCAACCTCCGGAAGACCGACCGCGGCGCGTGCCTCAGTGCCGACATCACCACCCTCAGTGCCCCCGGTACCCACACCACCTCCGAGCGCCTGCGCAGGCCCACCTCGATGGCCGTCGCCACCGCCTCCGGGGTCGTGGCGAGCGGAGCTTCCTCCAGGTCCCTGGTCATCTTCGAGCGCACGAACCCCGGGCGTACGACCATGACGTGCACGCCCGTGCCGTGCAGGGCGTCGCCCAGGCCCTGCGTGAACACGTCCAGGCCCGCCTTGCTGGAGCCGTAGATGAAGTTGGAGCGGCGGGCGCGTTCGCCGGCGACCGAGGAGAGGACCACCAGGGAGCCGTGACCCTGGCTCTGCAGGGCCCGTGCGCTGACCAGGCCCGCCGAGACGGCGCCGGTGTAGTTGGTCTGGGCGACGCGTACGGCGTTCACCGGTTCGCGTTCGTCGGTCGCCTGGTCGCCGAGGATGCCGAAGGCGAGCAGGACCAGGTCGACGTCGCCGTTGGCGAACACCTTGCCGAGGGCCGCCTCGTGGGACTCGGGGTCGAGCGCGTCGAAGGGCACGGTGTGCACGTCGGGGCCGAGGGCGCGCAGCTGCTCGGCGGCCTGTTCCAGGGCGGGGGAGGGGCGGCCCGCCAGCCAGACCGTGCGGGTGCGGCGGGCGATCAGCCGGCGCGCGGTGGCCAGCGCGATCTCGGACGTGCCGCCGAGGACGAGCAGGGACTGGGGCATTCCGAAGGCGTCCTTCACGGCAACTCCTGAGGCTGGAGGGGGTCTAGAGACCTAGGCGGCGGGACAGGTCGGAGACGAAGACCCCGTGCGGGTCCAACTCGGCCCGCAGGGAACGGAAGTCGCCGAGGCGGGGGTACATCGCCGTGAGCAGCTCGGGGCGCAGCCGGGCGTCCTTGGCGAGGTAGACGCGGCCGCCGGCGCCCGCGACCTCCTCGTCCAGTTCGTCGAGGAAGGCGGAGAGACCGGGCAGCGCGGCGGGGATGTCGAGGGCGAGGGTCCAGCCGGGCACCGGGAAGGAGAGCCAGCCGGGGTCGGCGTCGCCGAAGCGTTTGAGGACGGCCAGGAAGGACGGGCAGCGGCGCTCGGAGATGCGGGCCACGATCCGGCGCAGGGCGTCCTCCTGGCCGTGGCCGACGGCGAACTGGTACTGGACGAAGCCGGCCCGGCCGTAGACGCGGTTCCAGTGCGGGACGCCGTCCAGGGGGTGGAAGAAGGAGGAGATGCGCTGGAGTTGGCCGACGCGGGCACGGGGCGCCTTGCGGAACCAGAGCTCGTTGAAGAGGCCCACGGTGCTGCGGCCCAGGAGGCCGTCGGGGACGAAGTCGGGGGCGGCCGGGAGGGTGCGGGGGCGGAAGGCGAGGGGCGCGCGCCCGGCGCGGGTGCCGGCGTCGAGCGCCTCCCTGGGTGCGTGGTCGCCGCGCGTGAGCACCGCGCGGCCGGTCGCCGCCCCGCGCGCGAGCAGGTCGATCCAGGCGACCGAGTAGCGGTAGCGGTGGTCGGTGGCGGTCAGGCGGGCCATCAGGTCGTCGAGGTCGGCGGCGCGTTCGGTGTCGACGGACATGTACGACGTCTCGACGGGGAGGAGGCGGACGGTCGCCGTGAGGATCACTCCGGTCAGACCCATGCCGCCGGCCGTCGCGTCGAACAGCGGGGTGCCGCGGCTCACCGTGCGGACCTGGCCGTCGGCGGTGAGGAGTTCGAAGGACAGCACGTGACGGGAGAACGATCCCGAGACATGGTGGTTCTTGCCGTGGATGTCGGCGCCGATCGCGCCGCCCACCGTCACCTGGCGGGTCCCCGGGGTCACCGGGACGAACCAGCCGAGCGGCAGCAGCACCTCCATCAGGCGGTGCAACGAGACCCCGGCGTCGCACAGCACGGTGCCGCCGTCGGCGTCGATGGCGTGGATGCGGTCCAGGCCCGTCATGTCGAGCACGGCACCCCCGGCGTTCTGCGCCGCGTCGCCGTAGGCCCGCCCCAGGCCCCGCGCGATACCGCCGCGCGCCCCGCAGTCGCGGATCGCGTCCGCCGCCTCCTGGTAGGTCCGGGGACGGATCAGTCGGGCGGCGGTGGGGGCGGTGCGGCCCCAGCCGGTGACGGAGACGGTGGTCTCGGGCGCGGCGGGACCTGCGGGCCGTTCAGGCTTTCCAGGCATGGGGACGACCGTATCGCTGCCGTATGGGTGTTATGGGAGCTATGGGGGATTGGTTACGGAAGATCACCCGACTCCTCGAAACGGGTGATTATCCGAATGTCGATCAATATGGTCGTAGCTTTGGCGGGGTGAAGGTGAACAGTGAGTCCAATGGACGACATGGACCACCGGATCCTCTCCGCACTGCACGCCTGCGGCACCGATCCACGCGTCGCGTCGGCCGCGCGCGGTCTCTCCCTCGCCGGTGAGCACGGCGCGCTCTGGCTCGCGGCGGGCCTCGCCGGGGCCGCCGTGGACGGCGCGCGGCGCGGCGCCTGGTTGCGTGGCACGGCGCTCGTCGCGGGCGCGCACCTCGGCAGCATCGGCGTCAAACGGATCGTGCGCCGGGCGCGCCCCACGCACGTCGCGCACCGGGTGCCCACCACGGGCCTCCACTCCTTCCCGAGCTCGCACGCCACCTCCGCCACGGCCGCCGCCGTCGCCTTCGGGGCGCTCGGCGTGCCCGCCCTCGCCCCCCTCGCGGCCGCCATGTGCCTGTCCCGGCTGGTCGTCGGCGTGCACTTCCCGACGGACGTGGCGGCGGGCGCGGCCCTGGGGGCGCTCACGGCCCGGGCCGGGGCGCGCTGGATGAGCGGAGGTGTGGCGTGACCGAGACCGCGCATGCCGCGGAGGGGGTGGCCGAGGGGCGGGCCGAGGGGACTGCTGAAACGACTCTGCATGGGCAGCGCGCCCACTCCGCCCGGCCGTCCGCGCCGGCCCGGGCCCGCGTCACCCTCCCCGGCGTACTCCTCGGCCTGCTGCGGACCACCCGCCCCAAGCAGTGGGTCAAGAACACCCTCGTCATCGCCGCCCCGGCCGCCGCAGGACGGCTCTTCGCGGTGCCCGCGCTCGCCCGCCTCGCCCTGGTCTTCGCCCTCTTCACCGCCTGCGCCGCCGCCGTCTACCTGATCAACGACGCCCGGGACGCCGAGGCCGACCGCGCCCACCCCGTCAAGTGCCGCCGCCCGGTCGCCGCCGGGCAGGTCCCGGTCCCCGTCGCCTACGCCGTGGGAGGCGCCCTCGCGGTCCTGGGCCCCCTGCTCGCGGTCCGGCTGACCCCGCCCCTGGTCCCCGCCCTCCTGATCGCCTACCTGGGCATGCAACTGGCGTACTGCGTCGCCCTGAAGCACGTCCTGGTCGTCGACCTCGTCGTCGTCACCACCGGCTTCCTGCTGCGGGCGATGATCGGCGGGGTCGCCCTCGGCATCCCGCTGTCCCGCTGGTTCCTGATCACCACCGGCTTCGGCGCGCTCTTCATGGTGTCGGCCAAGCGCTACTCCGAGGCCGTGCAGATGGCCGGGAAGGCGGGCGCCACCCGCGCCCTGCTCACCGAGTACACCACCGGCTACCTCCGCTTCGTCTGGCAGCTGGCCGCCGGGGTCGCCGTCCTCGCCTACTGCCTGTGGGCCCTGGAGGGCCGCGACGGACCCGCCGCCGGCCTGCTGCCCTGGCGCCAGCTGTCCATGGTCGCCTTCATCCTGGCGATCCTGCGGTACGCCGTCTTCGCCGACCGCGGCACCGCCGGCGAACCCGAGGACGTCGTCCTGCGCGACCGCGCCCTCGCCCTGATCGGCCTGGCCTGGCTGGCGATGTACGGCCTCGCGGTGGCCCACTGGTGAGCACGGACCGGCGTGAGCTGATCGGCTTCGCGACCGCCGGCCTGCTCGCCTACGCCGCCGACCTCGGCCTCTTCAGCTGGCTGCGCGGACCGGCCGCCCTCGACCCGCTCACCGCCAAGTCCCTGTCCTTCGTGGCGGGATGCACGGTCGCCTACCTCGGCAACGCCCGCGGCACCTACCGGCACGCGCGGGCGACCGGGGTCCGCCCCTACGCCGTCTTCGTCGCCGTGAACCTCGCCGGCGCCCTGGTCCAGTTGCTCTGCCTCGCCGTCAGCCACTACGGTCTCGGCCTCACCTCACAGCGCGCCGACACCGTCTCCGGGGCGGTCGTCGGGATGGCGCTGGCCACGGTCCTGCGCTTCTGGGGTACCCGTACATTGGTGTTCCGCGGAGGGGGCAGAGTCGGATCATGGACTGGCTGAGAAGACTTCCGGTCGTCGGCCCCCTGGTGGGCTGGCTCATGACCACACACGTGTGGCGGTCGTACGAGCGGCTCGACCGGGTGAAGTGGTCCCGGCTGGCCGCCGCCATGACCTTCATCAGCTTCATCTCGATCTTCCCGCTGCTGACCGTGGGCGCCGCGATCGGGGCCGCCACGCTGAGCGAGTCCCGGCAGAAGGACCTCCAGAACAAGATCGCCGACCAGGTGCCCGGCATCTCCGACCAGCTCGACATCCACTCCCTGGTCCAGAACGCCGGCACGGTCGGGCTCATCGCCGGTGCCGTCCTGCTGTTCACCGGCATCAACTGGGTCGGCCAGATGCGGGACTGCCTGCGCGCGGTGTGGCAGCTGCCCGACAAGGACCAGAACCCGATCCTCGCCAAGGCCAAGGACGGTGTGATCCTGATCGGCTTCGGCGGCGCGGTGCTCGTCACGCTCGCCGTGTCCACGATCGCCTCGGCGGCGGTCGGCTGGGTGGCCGGGCAACTCGGCATCGCCGAACACAGCTGGGGCAGCCTCCTGCTCCGTACCATCGCCTTCGTCGTCGCCGTGACCGCCGACTTCCTGCTCCTGCTCTACGTCCTCACCCTGCTGCCCGGCGTCGAACCGCCGCGCCGCCGCCTGCTGGTCGCGGCCTTGATCGGCGCGGTCGGCTTCGAACTCCTCAAACTGCTGCTCAGCGGCTACATGCAGGGCATCGCCGGAAAGAGCATGTACGGCGCGTTCGGCGTCCCGGTGGCCCTGCTGCTGTGGATCAACTTCACGGCGAAAATAGTGCTGTTCTGCGCCGCCTGGACGGCGGAGGAGAGCGGCAACGGGGTCAGGGACGAGTCCGCCGACGCACCAGCTCCGGCAGCGGCCAACGGCGGTTGACCAGGAACACCGCGCCCATCAGCAGCACCAGCGCCCCGCCCGCGATCGCCAGCGCGACCCCGATCCCGCCGGAGCCCTGTGCGGAGGCGGCGGCCACCGGCTTCGAACTCGCGCCGGCGTCCTTCCCGACGGCGGTGGCCGACGGCTGGGCACTGGCACCCACGGCCCCCTTGGGCGGCACCAGCTCACCCACCGGCGTCACCTTGCCGGCCGCCTGGAAGCCCCAGTCGAACAGCTTGGCGGTCTCCTTGTAGACCTCGTTGTGCTGCTTGTTCTCCGGGTTCATCGCGGTGACCAGGAGCACCCGGCCGTTCCGCTCGGCGACCCCGGTGAAGGTGGCGCCCGCGTTGGTGGTGTTGCCGTTCTTCACCCCGGCGATGCCCTGGTACACCGGGACGTCGGTGTCACCGCTCAGCAGCCGGTTGGTGTTCTGGATCTCGAAGGACCCGCGGACCGACTTGCCCTTCGCGTTCTTCGTCGTGTCGCCCGGGAAACTGGCCCGCACGGTCGAGCAGTACTCCCGGAAGTCCGCCTTCTGCAGCCCGGAACGCGCGAACAGCGACAGGTCGTACGCCGACGACACCTGCCCCGGCTGGTCGTAGCCGTCCGGGCTCACCACATGGGTGTCCAGCGCCTGCAGCTCGTCCGCGTGGTCCTGCATGTCCCGGACGGTCTGCTCGACCCCGCCGTTCATCGCGGACAGCACATGCACGGCGTCGTTGCCGGAACGCAGGAACACCCCGAGCCAGAGGTCGCGGACCGTGTAGGTCTGGCCCTCCTTTATCCCCACCAGGCTGGAACCGGCGCCCATGCCCGCGAGATCGGTCGGCACCACCTTGTGCGGGGTCGACTTCGGGAACCGCGGCAGCACGGTGTCCGCGAACAGCATCTTCAGAGTGCTCGCCGGGGGCAGCCGCCAGTGCGCGTTGTGCGCGGCGAGCACCTCGCCCGACTCGGCGTCGGAGACGATCCAGGAACGCGCCGTGATGTCCTTCGGCAGCACCGGCACCCCGGCGGCCAGGTTCACCTGGGTACCGGGCTGCCCGAGCCGGGTACCGCCGACCGTCGACATGCCCGCCGGGGGAGTGGCCGACGGGGTCGTGGACGGGGTCGGCGCGGCGAGCGCGGCCGGCGCGGTGAGCGACAGGGACAGCAGGGCGGCGGAGGTGACCAGCAGAACGCGACTGGCCTTCGGTTTCGGAGCGGGCACGGACGAGAACGTACCCGTCCCAAAGGCCGAAGTCCCGTCACCGACCCCACCCCGGAACCGGAACCGGACAGCCGCCGGAGATACTGAACGCATGCTGTGCTCACCCGGGGGGCGCGGCGGCTCTTTGTCGCTGCGCGACGGGCCGGACCCCCGGCCGGTTCGGTCGGCTGTGGGCGCCCGGCGTGGTGACGAAAGGTCTGTCTCTGTGAAACTCAGCCGTCCGGTCTCCTGGTTCCTGCTCGTGTTCGGGGTGTGGAGCTGGTTCATCTGGATCACTTTCGTCAAGAACCTCGTCAAGGACGGCAGCGGGCTCGCCTTCGACAACGGCCATCCCACGGCGTACTTCTGGATCCACCTGACGCTGGCCGTCGTGTCCTTCGTATTGGGGACGGTCATCGGGGTCATCGGGTTGCGCGGAGTCCGCGCACTGCGCCACACGTCATAGCAACGGCACCGGAAGAGGCACGGCACGGTGATCATCGTCTTCGGGCTCCTCGCCCTGGCCGTGGTGACGGCGCTGTACTGGTACCTGTGGCGCCGCCTGGTGCGCGACACGACCACGGGGCGGGGATGGCCCCGCCGGATCGGCACGGCCGTGTTCGTCGTCGGCCCGGTACTGATGTTCGCGGCCCTGTTCGCAGAGGTGGGCCACGCCCCGTTCCTCCTCCAGCGCACCCTCGCCTGGCCGGGCTTTCTGTGGATGGTCCTGTCCCTGTACCTGCTGCTGGCGGTGGCGGCGGGAGAGGCGCTGAGACCGCTACTGAGCCGCCTTCTGAAACGCCGGGACGCTGAGCGCCCCGTCAGGGGCGCGGGGAACTGCGCGCCCAGCCCCCACGACGCGCCACTGTCCCCACCCACCGAACCACCCCTGAAACAACTCACCCGCACCGAAAGTCCCGCCCTCACCCCCACCCTCACCCCCGCACCCTCCCGCCGCCTCTTCGTCTCCCGGGTAATCGGCGGCGCAGCCGCCACCGCCGCCACAGCCACCGTCGGCTACGGCACCTACGGCGTCCTGCGCGGCCCGCGCGTGAAACGCGTCACCGTCCCGCTGGCCAAACTCCCCCGCGCCGCCCACGGTTACCGCATCGCCGTCGTGAGCGACATCCACCTCGGCCCCATCCTCGGCCGCGGCTTCGCGCAGCGGGTCGTCGACACGATCAACGCCACCCAGCCCGACCTGATCGCGGTGGTCGGCGACCTGGTCGACGGCAGCGTGCAGGACCTCGGCCCCGCCGCGGCCCCCCTGGCCCAGCTCTCCGCACGCCACGGCAGCTACTTCGTCACCGGCAACCACGAGTACTTCTCCGGTGCCCGGCAGTGGGTCGAGGAGGTCCGGACCCTGGGTCTGCACCCCCTGGAGAACGCCCGCACCGAACTGGCCGGTTTCGACCTCGCCGGAGTGAACGACATCGCCGGCGAAAGCACAGGCCAGGGCCCCGATTTCGACCGTGCCCTGGCCGGCCGCGACCCCGCCCGCGCCTGCGTGCTCCTCGCCCACCAGCCCGTCCAGATCCACGAGGCCGTCCGGCACCACGTCGACCTCCAGCTCTCCGGCCACACCCACGGCGGCCAGCTCTGGCCGGGCAACTTCATCGCGGCGGCGGCCAACCCGACCGTCGCCGGTCTGGACCGCTACGGCGACACCCAGCTCTATGTCTCCCGGGGGGCCGGCGCCTGGGGCCCGCCCACCCGGGTGGGCGCCCCGTCGGACATCACGGTCATCGAACTCGCGTCGAAACAGGCCTGACCGAAACCGCCTCGCACTCGCTGTGGAGGAGCTGTGAAATCCGGGGGAAACAAGCCCTCGGTAAGTTCTTCCTCATCTAGTCAGATCACTCTTCCCCCACATGAAACACCTGTGATTAGGTGAGCCGCGTCACTTAGGGGAGTGGCACTTGTGGAGGGCCTGGGTAGGGCCCGGACGGACCCGTGCTGGTCCTGGGGAGGGCACCGACCGTGCGATCTGTTCGCATGCGGATTCTCGTGACACTTGTCGTTCTGGCGGTCGTGGGAATCGGCGGCTGGCAGTTGCTGCCGTCGCAGCAGAACAAGAACAAGACGATCACCGTCGGCACGACCGACGCCGTCACCTCGCTCGACCCGGCCGGCGCCTACGACGCCGGTTCCTGGGCGCTGTTCAACAACGTCTTCCAGACACTGTTGACGTTCGAGCCCGGCGGTGTCCAGCCGGTCCCGGACGCCGCCCAGAGCTGTGCGTTCACGGACTCCGGCCTCCGGACGTACCGCTGCGTGGTGCGCGACGGAATCAGCTTCCCGAGCGGCCGGGCGATGACCGCCGAGGACGTGAAGTACTCCTTCGACCGGGTCAAGAAGATCAACTCGGATGTCGGCCCGGCCTCCCTGCTCTCGACGCTCGGTTCGGTGACCGCCTCCGGCAAGACCGTCACCTTCCACCTGTCGTCCCCGGACGCGACGTTCCCGTTCAAGCTGGCCACCGGCGCCGGCGCGATCGTCGACAAGGACAAGTACCCGGCGGACAAGCTGCGCACCGACAACGCGGTGGACGGCACCGGCCCGTACACCCTGGCGTCGTACACGAAGGACAAGCAGGCGACCCTGCGGCCCAACGGCAACTACAAGGGCGAGCTGAGCGGCACCGGCCGCCCGATCGAACTGCGCTACTACGCCGACTCGGCCAAGCTCGCCAGTGCGTACAAGGCCAAGCAGGTCGACGTGGCGACCCGGACGCTGCCGCCCGGCATGGTCTCCAAGCTCTCGCCGAGCGACCCCGACCAGCGCGTCCTGGAGTCGGACAGCTCCGAGACCCGCAACCTGTACCTGAACACCCGCAAGAACTCGCCCCTGCACGACGTACTGGTCCGCCGGGCCATCGCCTGGCTGGTCAACCGCGAGGAGCTGGCCTCGACCGTGTACGACGGCACGGTGGAGCCGCTGTACTCGCTGATCCCGAGCGGTCTCACCGGCCACACCACGTCCTTCTTCGACATCTACCCGACCCAGAGCGTCGCCAAGGCGAAGGCGCTCCTGACGGAGGCCGGCGTCAGCACCCCCGTCACGTTCTCCTTCGGCTACGGCATCGGCCACGGCGCGGGAGCCGAGGAGGCCGCCGCGCTGAAGAAGCAGCTGGAGGCGGGCGGCCTGTTCAAGGTCGACGTCAAGGGGTACGAGTGGACCGACTTCCAGAAGTCGTGGGCCCAGGGGAAGATGGACGCCTGGGCGGTCGGCTGGGTCGCCGACTACCCCGACCCGGACACCTTCGGTGCCTCCCTGGTCGGCAGCGACTCCGTGATGAGCACCGGCTACAGCAACAAGGCCGTCGACCACCTCCTCCAGAACAGCCAGCAGTACGCCGACCGCAGCCGGGCCGAGCAGGACTTCCGCACCGTCCAGACGGACGTGGCGGACGACGTCCCGCTGATCCCGCTGTGGCAGCGCACCGACTACGTCCTCAGCAGCGAGGACGTGGGCGGGGCGCAGTACCTCACGGACAGCACGGGCGTGTTCCGCCTGTGGAGCCTCAACTGGATCTGACGGGCGTGCTGAGACGCAACGCCTTCCGGCTCCCCCGGCACCCGGCCTCGGTCGGCCTGGCCCGGCACCGGGTCCGGGACCACCTGGCCGCCTGGGGGCACGGCCCGGACGCCCCGGCGGTCGGCGACGCCCTGCTCCTCGTCTCCGAACTCGCCACCAACGTCGTCCGCCACGGTCCCTTGCGAGAACGGGAGTTCGAGGTGGCGGTGACCGCCCTGGCCGACGGCTCCTGCCTGATAGAGGTCTCGGACGAGGGCCGCGTAGAGCCCAGGCTGCGGATCGTGAGGGACGACGACGAGACGGGCCGGGGCCTGCATCTGGTCGAGACGGTCGCGGCGGCGTGGGGGGTGTGGAGCAGAGGGAGCCACGGCAAGACCGTCTGGGCGTTGATCTCGGTCGACCCGTAGCTATTCGCGGCTGCGGCGCCGTCGTGGTTGCTCGCGCAGTTCCCCGCGCCCCTGAAAGAAGGGCGTTGCACTGCGCGACCAGCCACAACGCACCCGCACCCGAAACTCAGACACAGCGCAACGTCACCGTCACCGCCAGCCCCTCCCCAGGCGCCGTCCGCACGCACACCTCACCCCCGTGCGCCTCCACCACCCCCTGCACGATCGCCATCCCCAGCCCGCTCCCCTCCGCGCTCCCCACCCGGAAGAACCGGTCGAAGATCCGCCCCGCGTCCTCTTCCCCCAGCCCCGGCCCCTCGTCGGCCACGCACACCCGCACCACCCCGTCCGCCCGCTCCACCCCCAACCGCACGGCGGCGTCACAGGGCGTATGGATCCGCACGTTGGCCATCAGGTTCCCCAGCACCTGCCGCAGCCCCGACTCGTCCGCCCGCACCAGTACCGCCCCGTCGGCCTCCACGGCCACCGGCCGCCCCGGCTGCTGCGCCCGCAGGTCCTCCGCCGCGTCCCGCACCAGCCGGCTCACGTCGACGTTCCGGAACCGGATCTCCGGCCGCTGGTCGAGCCGCGCGAGCAGCAGCAGTTCGTCCACCAGGCGGCCCATCCGGTCCACCTCCCCGTGCATCCGGCCCCAGGCCCGCCGCCGCTCCCCGGGATCGCTCAGCATCCCCTTGTCGTACAGCTGGAGATAGCCCCTGATGGCGGCCAGCGGCGTCCGCAGCTCGTGCGAGGCGTCGCCGACGAACCGGCGCAGCTGGGCCGCGCTGCGCTCACGGGTCCGGTAGGCGGTCTCCACCTGGTGCAGCATGGCGTTGAGGGCGAGCCGCAGCTGCTCGACCTCCTCCGTCGGATGCTGGCTGGAGGGCACCCGCCGGGTCAGGTCGCCCTCGGCGATCGCCGACGAGGTCTCCACCATGTCCTCCAGCGGCCGCAGCCGTTGCCGCACGCTGTACATGGTCAGGCAGCACAGCAGCGCGAGCAGCAGCGTGCCGACCGCGAAGTCCAGCCTGAGCGCCTTGGCTATGCCCTGGTGCAGCAGCTCGGTCGAGTCGGCCAGCAGGATGTAGGGGCCGTCGGCGAGCCGGGTCGCCGTCACCCGGTAGGTCGCCCCGTGCACGTCGATGTCGTGCGGGTCGGGCGCGGTGGCGAGGGCGCGCGGGTCGGACACGGCGGCCGCGAGGGAGCGCTGGGCCTCGGTCGGTTTCATGCCGAGGACGGAGATCGCGTCGCCCTTGGCGTCGATGACCGTGAAGATCGAGTCCGGGGTCGGGTCGGACTCGGTGGGGGTGATCCGGTCGCGGATCACGCCGAGCGCGCCCAGCGAGTCCACCTGCCGCAGTGTCAGTTTCGAACTCCCCAGCGACGTACGCATCTTGAGCAGCTCGGAGTCCACCTGGTCGAGCAGGTACAGCCGCATGCCCATGATGCTCACGGTGGTCGCCACCACGATGCCGACGGCGAGCAGCCCCACGTTGGCCAGGGTGAGCTTGCCGCGCAGCGAGTGCAGTCCGTGCCGGTGCCGGCGCTTGCCGAGGCTCATGTCAGGCCGTATCCGACACCCCGCCGGGTGGTGATCACCGGCGCTCCCAGGGCGTCGAGCTTGCGCCGCAGATAGCTGATGTAGGTCTCCACGACGGTCGACTCGGACGGTACGTGCTCGTACTGCCAGACGTGCTTGAGCAGTTGCTCCTTCGGCACGATCCGGCCGCCGTTGCGCACCAGGAAGCGCAGCAGCGCGTACTCGGTCGGGGTCAGCTCGACCGTGCGGCCGGCGCGGTGCACCGAGTACGTCGTCTCGTCCAGCTCCAGGTCGCCGTAGCGCAGCGGCGGGTGCTGCTGGATGACGTCGGCCGGGCGGGTGCGGCGCAGTACGGCGCCGATCCGGGCGACGACCTCGTCGATGTTGAACGGCTTGGTGATGTAGTCGTCGCCGTAGCCGAGCGCCCCGACTATCTCCGCCGGGGCGTCCCGCGCGGTGAGGAACACCAGCGCCAGGTCCGGCCGCCGGGCGCGCAGTTCACGGCCCAGGGCGCGGCCGTCGCCGTCCGGCAGCATCACGTCGAGCAGGGCCGCGTCGGGCCGGGTGCGCTCGGCCAGCGCGAGGGCGTCGCGGACCGTACCGGCCGTCATCACCTCGAACCGGTGGTAGCGCAGGGCGATGGCGAGGACGTCCGCGATGCTCGGCTCGTCCTCCACGATCAGCACGGTGCTGCCTGGAGCCGTCATGCCCCCAGTATCGGCGCCGCCACCGACAGCGGGGGTCGCGCAGCTTTGGAGTTCCTTGAGAGTCATGCGCGCCCCGTGTCCCGGCGCGCGGCCGGCATCCAATCCTGTTGCCCAGGACCTGGGGGACCAACCGACCGAAGTGATCTACGACAAGGAGCTGTTGAGCGTGACGGCATTGGCACGGTGGTGCTATCGGCACCGGCTGGTGGTCCTGTTGCTGTGGGTGGGGGCACTCGTCGGCGTGGGCTTCTCGGCCTCGGCGGCGGGCACGAACTACGCGAACGTGTTCTCCCTCCCCGACACGGACTCCAAGAGCGCGTACGACCTGATGGAGAAGGCCTTCCCGAACACCTCCGGTGACACGGACACGGTGGTGTGGAAGGTCGACAGCGGCTCGGTGCGGGACCAGGCGGTCCAGGACCGCGTCCGGCCGGCCCTGGACACGATCGCGAAGCTGCCCGGCGTGGGCGCGGTCACCAGCCCCTACGCCGGCGCCCGGGGGTCGGCGCAGATCAGCAAGGACGGCACGATCGCCTACGCGCAGCTGACCTTCACCAAGCGCGCGAACGAAATCCCCAAGGAGCAGGTGCAGAAGGTCCTCGACACCGCGCAGGCCGCCGAACGGGGCGGCCTCCAGGTCGAGTTGGGCGGCCAGGCCATCCAGCGCGTCCAGGAGCCGCCGCAGGGCCTCTCCGAGATGGTCGGCATCATCGCGGCCGCCGTCGTGCTCTTCCTGGCCTTCGGCTCGTTCTTCGCGATGACCCTGCCCATCGCGATCGCCGTCTTCGGCGTCGGCATGGGCCTGTTCTCCACCCAGTTGCTCAGCCACACCACCGACATCCCCGACATCGCCCCGCTGCTGGCCTCCCTGATCGGCCTCGGCGTCGGCATCGACTACGCCCTGTTCATCGTCACCCGGCACCGGCGCGGCATCCTGCGCGGCCTGGACCCCGAGGAGTCGGCGGTCACCGCCCTCAACACCTCCGGCCGGGCGGTGCTGTTCGCGGGCGGCACGGTCTGCATAGCCCTGGCCGGCATGCTGGTCACGCGGCTGCGCTTCCTGGACGGCGTGGTGATCGGCACGTCCCTCACGGTCGTGCTGAGCGTCCTCGCGGCCACCACCCTCCTCCCGGCCCTGCTCGGCTTCCTCGGTCCGCGCGTCCTCAGCCGCCGCCAGCGCCGCCGGCTGGCCGCCGAGGGCCCCGAGCCGGAGAGGGCGAGCGGCCTGGCGGCCCGCTGGTCGGCGAACGTCGAGAAGCGGCCGAGGCGCATCGCCGCGATCGCGGTGGTGGTCATGGCGGTCCTCGCCATCCCGGTCCTCTCGCTCCGCCTCGGCGCCACCGACCAGGGCAACGACGACGCGTCCACGACCACCAGGAAGGCCTACGACCTGCTCGCCGAGGGCTTCGGGCCCGGCTTCAACGGCCCCCTCCAGGTGGTCAGCGTCGGCGGCGACACGGCGAAGCTGGTCCAGGGACTGCAGTCGGCCCCGGGGGTCGCCCAGGTCGCCGAGCTGCCTCCGTCCCAGGGCGTCACGGTCATCCAGGTGGTCCCGACCACGTCCCCGCAGTCCAAGGCGACGGACGACCTGATCGACACGATCCGCGACCGGGTGATCCCGAAGGCGGGCGCGCAGGCCCACGTCGGCGGGGTGACGGCGGTCTCCAAGGACTTCGCCTCCGTCACCGGCGACCGATTGCCCCTGTTCATCGCGACGATCATCACGCTGGGCTTCCTGCTGCTCCTGGTCGCCTTCCGCTCCCTGGTCGTCCCGCTGACGGCCGCCCTGATGAACCTGATCGCGGCGGCGGCCTCCTTCGGCGTGCTGGTGGCGGTCTTCCAGTGGGGCTGGGGCCTGGACCTGCTGGGCCTCGGCAAGGAGGGCCCGATCAACGCCTTCCTCCCGGTCATCATGCTCTCCCTGCTCTTCGGCCTCTCCATGGACTACCAGGTGTTCCTGGTGAGCCGGATGCACGAGGAGTGGGTGCACACGAAGGACAACGCGCGGGCGGTCCGGGTCGGCCTCGCGGAGACCAGCCGGGTCATCAACAGCGCGGCCCTGATCATGGTCTGCGTCTTCCTGGCCTTCGTCCTGAGCGGCGACTCGGGCGCGGCGATGGCGGGCGTGGGCCTTGCGGCCGCGGTCGCCCTGGACGCCTTCATTCTCCGTACGGCCCTGGTCCCGGCGGCGATGCACCTGCTGGGCCGCTCCAACTGGTGGCTGCCGGCCTGGCTGGACAGGCGGCTCCCGCACCTCGCGGTGGAACCGCAGGAGACGGCCGCCCCGGAGCCGGCCGGGCCCACCGGCCCGGCCACGGCGATCCACGGCTTCGTCCGCACACCGGACGGCGACCCGCTGGAAGCGGCCTCGGTCACCCTGATGTCCAAGGGCGGCCGCCAACTGGACCGGGTGACGTCCCTGGCGGACGGCTCCTACATCGTGTCGGTACCGGCGCCCGGCGCGTATCTGCTGGCGGTGACGTCATCGTCGTACGGCTCGAAGGCCCGGCATGTGACGGTGGCGGAGGGGCCGGTGGTGTACGACGTGGAGCTGGTGGAGGGGGAGGTGGACGCGGTCAACTAGCTCAGCTGAGCCCGGCTTTGAGGATTCGCTCGACATCCAGTACAACCTTGCCGCCCACGGACTCGGGGAGCGTGACGAGCTCCCCGGGGCTGTGGATCCCGTGGTGGCCGTATCGACCCCCGGCTGGATCGGTCAGTACGTGGACGC
Source organism: Streptomyces sp. NPDC054770 (assembly GCF_053611985.1). Lineage (NCBI taxonomy): Bacteria > Bacillati > Actinomycetota > Actinomycetes > Kitasatosporales > Streptomycetaceae > Streptomyces > Streptomyces sp. NPDC054770. Next base: position 94,733 of record NZ_JBSHBL010000004.1, on the reverse strand, counting down.
GCTGGTGCTTGCGGTCGACAATGACGTAGACGGGGATCCGGGACTTGGCGTAATAGGTGACCTTGACCTGTAGATCGGTCTTCCAGTTACTGGACGTGACTTCCATCACCAGGCGGAAGCACGTCGGGTCGTAGCAGCTGTTCTCCACCAGGTGATCGCGGTAGTCGTCGTCGACCACCGAGAGATCAGGGATCGCGTAGTCCTCGGGGCCGCTGGGCAGCCAGAGACCGATGCCGGGAAGCGCCCGCACCAGGCCCAGATTCATGAACGGGGCGGCGAACAACATCAGGGCCTCGGAGTGAGGGCCGTCCGGTGCGGGGCTCACGAGAATCTGGTCTCCGATGATCTCGACGCGGAGGCCCGGAATGCTCTCCATGATGTGGTTCGCTTCGGCGATCAGCGACCACTCCTTGTGCGGCCGCTCGACAGCTGCTGCGGACATCACGTGCCTCCCATGGGCTGGTGTCGAGAGCATCATCGTAGGCACGGGGCACCCTCGGTGTCCCGTTCGATACCGTTCACCCGAAAGTGATCACTGGCCTTTCGCCTTGACCGCTGGATCCGGCAGTACCCGCGTCATCCCCGGCAGGAAGTCCGTGAACAGCTCGTGGACCTCCAGGACCAGCGGCCGCAGCACCCGGAACCGCGCGAGGGACACCCCCCGCGCGGTCAGCCGGGCCCCCCGTTCGGCGAGCCGGTAGCTGCGCTCGCTGTCCTCGGTCCGGTCGAAGATCCAGTACAGGACCAGGCCCATCTGCGAGAGCCACATCAACTCGGGCAGCACGTCCCGCAGTTCGGGGGCGACCTTCGTCTTCGCCCCGGCCAGCACCTCGCGGTGCACGCGGATCGCCTCCTCGCGCGCGTGCTCGCTCTCCGGGGAGAACGGGCTGAGCGGGCTGTCGGGATCGGCGGCGTTCTTGAAGAAGTGGACCGCGAACTCGTGGTACGGCCGGGCGATGTCCAGCCACACCTTCAGCACCCCCGTGAGCCTCGCCTCCAGGTCGGTCTCCCGTTCCAGGACCTCGCGGACCGCCAGCCGGTGCTCGGCGGCGAGCTGGTCGTAGAAGCCCTGGATCAGGTGTTCCTTGCCGGCAAAGTAGTAGTAGGCGTTGCCGACGGAGACCCCGGCCTCCGTGGCGATGGCCCGCATGGTGGTCTTCTCGTAGCCCCGCTCCCGGAACAGCCGCATCGCCGTCTCCAGGATCAGCGCGCGGGTCTGCTCGGACTTGCTCTGGGCACCGGCCTCGACGGGACCGTCGTTCTTCGCGGACACGGACAGAGCCTAACGAGTGGCGCAGGCGCCGCCGGCACAGCCCGGCGGGTCGTAGATCCACCCGATACCGGGCTCGTACAGCCACCCGTCCTCCCGCCGGAAGGACTTCCCGCTGCCCTGGCCGCCCCGCCACCAGGAGGCGGCGAGCACCGCGCCCCGGGCCAGCCGGGCCCCGGCCGGCGTGCTCAGCCGGTGGGCAAGGGGCCGCTGCTCCCGCAGCGCCCACAGCACGACGATCCACGCGGCGGTGTCCCGGTAGACCTGTCCCGAGTCGCCGACGACGGTGACCTCGTCGAAGGTGGCCGAGTGATCGAGGTCGGGGAAGCGGGCCCGGGCCTCGTCCGATCCGGCGGGCACGAGGGTGAGCGGGACCAGCTGCGGCTGCCGGACCAGCCAGTCGCGCAGGTGGGTGCAGAGGGAGCACTCGGCGTCGTAGAGCACGGTGAGCCCGTGGACCGGGACGCGCACGGCGCCCCGGTCGGCGGTCGCGGTCACGGTGCTCACGCCCCGGCCGCCGGCGCGGTCCAGCCCTGCGGCGGGACCGGCGGGAGCTGTTCCTTCTCCATGATCCCGCGCCGCCGTATCCGGTTGAGCACGTAGACGTTGCCGAGGTGCATCACGCCGAGCACCAGCAGCACGACCCCGAGCTTGGACGACAGTGCCTCGAAGATGCCCCGGGTGTCCTCGATGGTGTCGCTGGTGTGCAGGTAGAGCGCGACGAAGCCCAGGTTGACCAGGTAGAAGCCGACCACCAGAAGGTGGTTGACGGCGTCGGCGAGCTGCTCGTTGCCGTGCAGGACGTCGGAGAGGAAGATCCGCCCGTTGCGGCTGAGCGTGCGGGCCACCCAGATGGTCAGACCGATGCTGACGACCAGGTAGATGACGTAGGCGATGACCGTGCGGTCCATGCCCCACCCCTTCTTGAACGCGTTCAAAACGCTGACAGGGATGACTGTAGACCTGCTTTTGAACATGTTCAACTCGGCCGCGAAGTGACCCCGTTCACCCTCGCCGCGCCAGCTCCGGCCGCTTGCTGTAGTCCGTGAAACCGAGGATGTTGCCCCAGGGGTCGGCGACCTCGACGGTCCAGCCGGTGGCCACCGAGAACGGCTCGTCGAGCACGGCGACCCCGGCCTCCTTGAACCGCCGGGCCGCGGCCCGGGCGTCCGGCACCTCCAGCCACACGCGCGGCGAGGCCCACACCGCCGGCCGGTGCCCCAGCCCCTCCTCGGCCCGCAACAGGATCCCGGGCGTCTCGCCCCCGACCTTCAGCAGGGCGATGCCGCCCTCGTCGAACCGGAACCCGACCGTGAACCCGGCCCGCTCGTAGAAGGCGACGGCGTCCGCGAGCCTCCCGACGGGCATCACCACATTGTCGAACCCGAGCAGTTCGTACGACTCGTCATCTGACATACCGTCAGGTTAGAACCGCGCACCCGCACCGGCGGCCGACACGCGGAAGGGGCCCGCAAGCGACGAGGGGCCGTTCCTCCCGTCGCTGGGAAGGAACGGCCCCTCGTGGGGTTGCCGGTGCGGCGTCCGGTCAGAAGCGGCGCGTGATCAGCGCCCGCTTGACCTCCTGGATCGCCTTGGTGACCTCGATGCCGCGCGGGCAGGCGTCCGTGCAGTTGAACGTCGTGCGGCAGCGCCAGACGCCGTCGCGGTCGTTCAGGATCTCCAGGCGCTGCTCGCCCGCCTCGTCACGCGAGTCGAAGATGAAGCGGTGCGCGTTGACGATGGCGGCCGGACCGAAGTACTGGCCGTCGTTCCAGAACACCGGGCACGACGAGGTGCACGCGGCGCAGAGGATGCACTTCGTGGTGTCGTCGAAGCGCTCGCGGTCCTCGGCCGACTGGAGACGCTCGCGCGTGGGCTCGTTCGTGTCCTTCGTGATGAGGAAGGGCATGACGTCCCGGTACGCCTGGAAGAACGGCTCCATGTCCACGACCAGGTCCTTCAGGACCGTGAGGCCCTTGATGGGCTCGACCGTGATCGGCTTCTCGGGGTTGATGTCCTTGATGAGGGTCTTGCAGGCAAGACGGTTCTTGCCGTTGATCCGCATCGCGTCCGAGCCGCAGATGCCGTGGGCGCAGGACCGGCGGAAGGTCAGCGTGCCGTCGACGTCCCACTTGATCTTGTGGAGGCCGTCGAGGACGCGCTCCTTCGGGTCGATCTCCAGCTGGAAGTCTTCCCAGACGGCGTCCGCGGAGACCTCGGGGTTGAAGCGGCGGACCCGGAAGGTGACCGTGATGTACGGGGAGTCGGCGAAGCCGGGCTCGGGCTGGCCGGCCGCGTCCGCCTTGTCCAGAACGGGGGTTGCCATCAGTACTTACGCTCCATCGGCTGGTAGCGGGTCTGGACGACCGGCTTGTAATCGAGACGGATGGACTCGGTGCCGTCGTCGCCCACCTCGCGGTACGCCATGGTGTGGCGCATGAAGTTGACGTCGTCGCGGTTGGGGTAGTCCTCGCGGTAGTGACCGCCGCGGGACTCCTTGCGGGCCAGCGCGGAGACCGCCATGACCTCGGCGAGGTCGAGCAGGTTGCCCAGCTCGATCGCCTCCAGCAGGTCCGTGTTGAACCGCTTGCCCTTGTCCTGGATCGAGACGTTCTTGTAGCGCTCGCGCAGCTCCGCGATCTTCTCGACCGCCGTCTTGATCGTCTGCTCGGTGCGGAACACCATGACGTTGGCGTCCATGGTCTCCTGCAGCTCCCTGCGGAGCGTGGCGACCCGCTCGTTGCCCGTCGAGGTGCGCAGCTGCTCGATCTGGGAGACGACGAACTCGGCCGGGTTCTCCGGGAGTTCCACGTACCCGTGGCCGTGCGCGTACTCGGCGGCCGCGATGCCCGCCCGGCGGCCGAACACGTTGATGTCCAGCAGCGAGTTGGTGCCGAGGCGGTTGGCGCCGTGCACCGACACGCAGGCGACCTCGCCGGCGGCGTACAGGCCGGGGACGACCGTCGTGTTGTCGCTCAGCACCTCGCCCTCGACGTTGGTCGGGATGCCGCCCATCGCGTAGTGCGCGGTGGGCTGGATCGGGATCGGGTCCGTGTACGGCTCGATACCGAGGTAGGTGCGCGCGAACTCGGTGATGTCCGGGAGCTTCGCGTCCAGCTGCTCCGGCGGGAGGTGGGTGAGGTCGAGGTAGACGTGGTCGCCCTCGGGACCGCAGCCGCGGCCCTCCCGGATCTCCGTGTAGATGGACCGGGACACGACGTCACGGGACGCGAGGTCCTTCATGACCGGCGCGTACTTCTCCATGAAGCGCTCGCCGTCCTTGTTGCGGAGGATGCCGCCCTCACCGCGGGCGCCCTCCGTCAGCAGGATGCCCATGCGCCAGATGCCGGTCGGGTGGAACTGGAAGAACTCCATGTCCTCCAGCGGCAGCCCGCGACGGTAGACCGCCGCCTGGCCGTCGCCCGTCAGCGTGTGCGCGTTGGACGTGACCCGGAAGAACTTGCCGGTGCCGCCGGAGGCGTAGATGACGGCCTTCGCCTGGAAGACGTGGATCTCGCCGGTCGCCAGCTCGTACGCCACGACACCCGCCGACCGCTTGACGCCGTCGACCTCGGTCATCAGCTGGTCGAGGACGTAGAACTCGTTGAAGAACTCCACGCCCTCCTTCACGCAGTTCTGGTACAGCGTCTGGAGGATCATGTGGCCGGTGCGGTCGGCCGCGTAGCAGGACCGGCGGACCGGCGCCTCGCCGTGGTTGCGGCTGTGACCGCCGAACCGGCGCTGGTCGATGGTGCCGTTCGGCGTCCGGTTGAACGGCAGGCCCATCTTCTCCAGGTCGAGGACGGCGTCGATGGCCTCCTTCGCCAGGATCTCGGCGGCGTCCTGGTCGACCAGGTAGTCACCGCCCTTGATCGTGTCGAAGGTGTGCCACTCCCAGTTGTCCTCCTCCACGTTGGCCAGCGCGGCGGCCATGCCGCCCTGCGCGGCGCCCGTGTGGGAGCGGGTGGGGTAGAGCTTGGTCAGGACCGCGGTGCGGCTGCGCTTCGTCGACTCGATGGCCGCGCGCATGCCCGCGCCGCCGGCGCCGACGATGACGGTGTCGTACTTGTGGATCTTCATGATTCTCGCAGCCCCGTGCCTAGCGGATGTTCGGGTCGAAGGTGAAGATCACCAGTGAGCCCAGCAGGATGGTGAACACCGTGGCCGTGTAGAGCAGGCCCTTGAGCCAGAGCCGGGTGTTCGCGCGCTCCGCGTAGTCGTTGATGATCGTGCGCAGGCCGTTCGCGCCGTGCAGCATCGCGAGCCACAGCATCAGCAGGTCCCAGACCTGCCAGAAGGGGCTCGCCCAGCGGCCGGCCACGAACGCGAAGCCGATCTTCGACACGCCGCCGTCGAGCACCAGCTGGATCAGCAGGTGGCCGAGGACCAGGACGACCAGCACGACACCGGACAGGCGCATGAACAGCCACGCGGCCATCTCGAAGTTGCCGCGGGTGGAGCGCGGGGTCTTCTTGGTGCGCTTGCGCGGGGCCTCGATGAGGGGGGCCGGGTTGTCCACGTTGAAGAGCGGGGCGCCTTCGACGGGGCCGACGCCGGCGGTGGTTTCAGTGGTCGACATCTGCGTCAGCTCCCGAACAGGACACGAGCGGCGTGGCCGAGAACGGGGTAAATGGCCCCGGCCATCAGGACGACCCAGACACCGACGACCGTCCAGAGCATCTGCTTCTGGTAGCGCGGGCCCTTCGACCAGAAGTCGACGGCGATCACACGCAGGCCGTTCAGGGCGTGGAAGAGGATGGCGGCCACGAGGCCGTACTCCAGCAGTGCGACGATCGGCGTCTTGTACGTGGCTACGACCTTGTCGTAGTCCTCGGGGGAGACGCGGACGAGAGCGGTGTCCAGCACGTGAACGAACAGGAAGAAGAAAATGAGGACGCCGGTGACTCGGTGAGCCACCCAGGACCACATTCCTTCCCGGCCGCGGTACAGCGTTCCAGCCGGCACGGAAGTCCCTCCGGGAGCGGGGATTGGGGCCGCGCCGGCTTGTGCTGTCGGTCGGGCCCGGCCGGGTACGGTCCACCGGCCCCCAGCATCGTAGCGATGCGCTAGCGCTGGGCTTACGCCGGGCCTACCGGTGTGATCAAAGTGGCACGCGTATGGGTTAGCCGTGCGGCATCTGGGGTGGGGTGTCCTGTTATTTGCCGGGTGCGGGCCGTGCGTGGCTGGTCGCGCAGTTCCCCGCGCCCCTTAGGTAGGACACCAGCCGTTCGCTTGCAAGGCGGCGTAGCTCCTCCGCTGCGATGACTCGTTCCTCCTCCGGATCGTTTGTCAAACGTGACCGGATGCCCTCCAGGACGCGGTCCAGGGATTCGGCGGGAGGGGTGTCGCCCAGGTAGATGACGAAGACGTGGCCGAATTTGGCCTCGTAGGCCGCGTGGGCCGCCGTCAGGGCCGTGTGGGCCGCCGAGTACGTGTCCGCGGGCAGCTCCGGGAGGCACTCGCCCGCCAGGGCCTCCGACAGGTCCGCCGGGGACAGGTCGTACGCCGCCTCGTCGGCCGCCGCCAGGAGGGACTCGACGTCGGGGTAGGGGCGGTGGTCGGCGATCCGGTGGGACCAGCGCAGGCTGTGCAGGCAGTGCAGGAGCAGCGCGCCGGCCTCGTCGTCGGGGGCGGCGTTGAAGGCGTCCAGCGGGGTGGGGAGGTGGGGCAGGCGGTGGGCGGGCAGCGTGGGTCCTCGTGTCACGTGCGGTGTGGCAGGGGATGCTGTGAGAGATGTGTCGTTGACGTTATCGAGGACGTTCACGGTGTGTCCGTCGGTTGCCTGAATTTCACCCGAACGGGAGAGTTTCGGATTGAGTCGGTGACGGCTGTGCGGCGGGTGCGTCGTAAGTTGTAGCTGTGAGCCAGCACAGGCGCAGGCCGTCGACACGAGAGGCCGCGCGGAGGCGGGCGGTGGTGGTCGCCGCGGCCTTCGCGGGGACCGTCGCGCTCGCCGCGGGCATCGGCGTGTGGGCCTCCTCGGGCGGCGGTGACGGCGGGAGCGGCACCGGAGCGGCCCGGCAGTCCTCCGGCAGCGCGTCGGCGGCCTCGTCCGCGGGGCGCTCCGCGGCGGCGACCCCCGGTCCCACCCGCAGCTACCCCCTCTCCCAGGCCCCCCGCACCATCCCCGCCGTCCGCTCCCACACCGCCGCCCGCGGCCCCGGCTGGCGCCCGCAGCGGGGCGGCCGGGTCGTGGTGAGCAACGCGGCGCTGGTCGACGAGGGGCGGCTGACGGCGGGCGAGCTGGGGCTGTCGTACGCTGGGCAGAAGGGCGCGGACGACGACGTCAGGCCGGGAGACCTGCGGCTCGACCTCGGCGGCAGCGGGGACCCGGAGTCGTACACCATGACCGTGCGCGGCGGGTCGGTGCGGATCAGCGGGCCCGGTGACGCGGGCGTCTTCTACGGCACCCGGACGCTGAAGCAGGAGGTGCACGGCGGCGGTACGGCCCCGGAGGGGGTCGTGCGGGACCAGCCGGCCAAGCCGCAGCGCGGATTCATGCTGGACATCGCGCGCAAGCCCTTCACCGCCGGCTGGATAGAGTCCCGGATACGAGAACTCGGCGACCTGAAGTACAACGAGCTCGGGCTGCACTTCTCCGACGACCAGGGCTTCCGCATCGAGTCCGACACCCACCCCGAGATCGTCTCCCGGGACCACCTGACCAAGGCGCAGGTGAAGGAGATCGTCGCGCTCGCCGCCGCCCGGCACATCCAGGTCGTGCCGGAGATCGACTCGCCGGGACACCTCGGCGCGGTCCTCGCCGCCCACCCGGAGCTGCAACTGCGCAACGCGCAGGGCGTGCCCACCAAGGGTGCCGTCGACATCTCGAAGGACGCCTCGGCGAAGCTCGTCGACGACCTGCTCGACGAGTACGCCGACCTGTTCCCCGGCTCCTACTGGAACCTCGGCGGCGACGAGTACCAGGCCCTGACCGTCGCCGACCCGCAGACCTCCTACCCGCAGCTGGCGGCCGCCGCCCGGCAGGCGTACGGGGCCGCGGGCACCGTCGCCGACCTCACCACGGGCTGGCTCGACGACCGCGCCGACACCGTCCGCGCCCACGAGCGGACCATGCGGGTCTGGAACGACGGCTTCCTGAGGGGCACCTCGGTGCAGCCCGCCGAGGACCTCCAGGTCGGCTACTGGACCGGCAAGGAGAACGGCGCCCGGCAGCCCGTGGAGTACCTGAGGGCGGGCCGCAAGGTGCTCAACTACAACGACGAGTACCTGTACTACGTGCTCGGCGAGCCCAACGCCTTTGTCTATCCGACCGGGCAGCGGATCTACGAGCAGTGGATCCCGCGCATGCTGCGCGGCACCTCTGCCGTGGCCGCGCGGTACGAACCCCAGGTCCTCGGCGGCTCCTTCGCCGTCTGGTGCGACCTCGCGAACTCCCAGACCCAGGACCAGGTCGCGGCCGGCATCCGGATGCCGCTGCGGGCCACGATCCAGAAGCTGTGGGACCCGGGCAACCCGACGATGTCCTGGACGGACTTCAAGAACCTCGCGAACCGGCTGGGCTGACCTGGGGGGCGAGGTAATACGGGTGGACGTCCGGCGGTGACGGGCCGTATGTTCCGCATTCCGCGCGCGGGCCTGGGGAGGGCTCCGTGCACTGCCGCGTCCCGGGGGAACCGTCTTGATCTGCGCCCGCTGCCACCACTTCGCCGCCGCGCCCGGCGCCACCCTGTGCCACCGCTGCCTGGGCGACTCACCGGAGCCGGCCCCGGTCTTCGGAAGCACACCGGGGCAGTGGCTGCGCTCGCCGGTGGGCCTCGGCTGGGCCGCCGTCGTCCTGCTCGGGGTGGTCGTCGCCGCCGACCTGTTCGCCGTCTGGGCGGACTTCCTCCAGTACGACGCCACCGGCGCGCTGGCCGACGGCGAGACCGGCGCCGCCGCGTTCCGCCGGGCCGACCGCGCCGACCGGCTGCTGGGTGTCGCCGCCGGTGCCCAGGCCGGCTCGCTGATCGCCTGCGCGATCGTGTACCTGACCTGGTTCCAGCGGGTGCGGGCCAACGCCCAGGTGTTCAACCCGCTCGGGCACCGCAAGTCGCCGGGCTGGGCGATCGGCGGCTGGTTCGTGCCGGTCGTGAACCTCTGGTACCCGCACCGGATCACCCTCGACATCTGGGACGCCAGCACCCCCTGGGGCACGACCCGTTCGCACACCCTGGTCAACGCCTGGTGGACGCTGTGGCTGGCCTCGCTGTTCGCCGACCAGATCGCGACGACCGTCTCCGGCGACGACGCCGAGGGCGCCGCCCAGGTCCGCGACGGCGCCCTGCGGCTGATCGCCTCGGACTCCCTGGACATCGCCGCCGCCGTGCTCGCGATCCTGGTCGTGGTGCGGCTGACCCGGATGCAGCACGAGAAGGCGCTGGCGGGCACCGCCCCGGCCGCGCTCTGACGCACGGCCGTCCGCACGCCCGCACGCGTCTGGTGTGCCCCCGTATGCCCGTGGTGTATTCGGCACGGGACCACTGACTGGGGGACGGACATGGGCTACTGGGGATATCTCGTCGTCGGCCGGGGCGAACCGCCGTCCGCCGGGGGCGCCTTGCGGACCTCGGGCCCCGACGGCTGGCGGGTGTGGCAGTACGACAGCCCGGGCGCCGACGTCGGCAGCATGAACGCCCTCGCCGCGCGCACCGGTTCGCCGGCGCTGTTCGGCTATGTGATGGACGGCGCCTGCGTGGTCGTCGAGGCGGCGGCGCCGGAGAGCGGCGGCTGGACCACCTGCCTGGGCCGGGCGGCCGCGGCCCGCTTCCTGGCGGCCGACGAGCGCGGCCTGTCCCTGGAGGACTACTTCCTCGACCCCCGCGACGCCGCCGAGCGTGCCGTGGCCTGGGCCGTCGAGGCCGGGCACGCCGTGACCGCCGAGGCGCTTCTCGCCGCACTGACCGCCGACCCCGACCCGGACGCACCGTTGGCTGAAAACCCTTTCTTCGGACTCCTCCGGGTCCTGGGTGTCCTGCCTGTGTGACACTGCCGTACCGTCGCACGCAGTCGGGGAAAGTACGGGCTCCGTGCATGTCGGACCTTGGTATGTACCGTTTCTGGGAGGCGTGGGATGAGCCTGGTGGAGCTGATCGCTCAGGCCGATGAACGCGGACTGGCCGCCAGTGGGTTGGCCTGTTTGGATCGGTGCGTGCCGCTGCTCGGCGGGGACGACCTGGTGCTGCGGCCGCTGTGGGCGAGCCTCGCCGACGGCTCCGACTGGAGTGCCGGACTGGAGAAGGCGCGCGGCTCGCTAGGCGCCGGCGAGGCGACCGGCGACCGGTCCGGCGAGGCCGAGGTGCTCGCCCGGCGGATGCTCGACGCCGCGCCCGCGTCGCAGGAGGCCGCCGGCATCCGCCTGTGGGCCGACGGCTGTTCCGTCGCCTCGCTGCAGATCCACCGGCTCCTCGACCCCGCCGAGGACGCCGCGCCCTCGGTGGACAGCCGCCGCGAGGGCGGCACCGAGGGCATGTCCCCGCTGGTCGCCGCCGAACTGCGCCGCCAGGTCACGGTGCTCGAACTGCTCGCGGGGCACGGCGCGGCCGGGCTGCGCCGCGCGCTGGACGTCTCCACCGAGGGCCGCCGGGTGCTGCGTGCGGTGGTGTCCCGCCGGGCCCGCGGGCTCGGGTGAACCATTCGTGAGGGCGGTGCGCGGGTCCTGCGCCAGTTGCGGGAACAGCGCCGAATCCGGGTGACGAAACCGCCGCCGGCCTGGATCTTCCCTATGTGACAGCCCACTACGTGACACCCCACCACGGGACAGCGCAGCAGCAGACCAGGCCGCACGCCGCCGCCAGACCGGCCCGGTGGGCGGCGGACGCGGTGGCGATGATCCGCGAAGGCGCCCGGGTCCGGCTCGACTACTCGGCGCCGAGCCTGTGGCGGGTCGACCGGGTGATCGAGGAGATACGCCGGGAGGGCGCGCCGTACGACGCCGTGCGGGACATGCTGCGCGGTCTCGGGGCCTACGCCGGCGAGGTGATCGTCCGTCATGCCGGCGCCGAGTGGTGGGCGTCCGGCGGCGACCACTGGATCCGCACCCCCGACGGCCGGCTGTGGGACCCCATCGACGAGGCCCGGCGCTGCTACGGCGGCCACGGCTCGCTGCGGCTGCTCTGCCTGGACGCGCTGGGGTAGCGGCGCCGGGCCGCCCCGTCGCCGTCGCCGTCGGCAAAAACACCGTAATAAGAGACGCGGGCGTTCCCAAGTGGTCGGCGGGGGAGCACGATTGGCCCATGGCCGACAACCGACGCTGGTGGGCTCTGGTCGTCATCGCACTGGCCCAGCTGATGGTCGTGCTCGACATGACCATCGTCAACATCGCGCTCCCCTCCGCCCAGGTCGCTCTGCACATGTCCGACGGCAACCGGCAATGGGTGATCACCGCCTACACCCTCGCCTTCGGCGGACTGCTGCTGCTCGGCGGCCGGATCGCCGACCTCGCCGGCCGCAGGGTCGCGTTCATGACCGGCCTGGTCGGCTTCGCGGCCGCCTCCGCGCTCGGCGGGGCCGCGGTGAACCAGGGGATGCTGTTCGGGGCCCGGGCCCTGCAGGGCGTGTTCGCCGCGCTGCTCGCCCCGGCCGCGCTGTCGCTGCTCACCACGACGTTCACCGACCCGAAGGACCGCGGGAAGGCGTTCGGCATCTTCGGCGCCATCATCGGCGCGGGCGCCGCGGTCGGGCTGCTCGCCGGCGGCTTCCTCACCCAGTACCTGGACTGGCGCTGGTGCCTGTACGTCAACGTGCCGATCGCACTCGTCGCGTTCGCCGGCGCCCTGGTCCTGCTGCCCGGCGGCGGCCGCCATCCCGACGCCCGCCTCGACGTCCCCGGCGCCCTGCTCGGCTCGGCCGGCATGCTCGCCCTGGTCTACGGCTTCTCCGAGGCGGAGTCCCGGAGCTGGACCGACGGCCTGGTCCTGACGCTGCTGATCGGCGGGGTCGTCCTGCTCGGCCTCTTCGGGTACTGGCAGACCCGCGCCCCGGTCCCGCTGCTCCCGATGACCGTCGTACGGGACCGGCAGCGCATCGGCGCGTTCCTCACCGTGCTGCTGGTGACCGTCGGCATGTTCGGCGTCTTCCTCTTCCTGACGTACTACATGCAACGCGTCCTCGGCTACTCGCCCGTGAAGACCGGCGTCGCCTATCTCCCCATCACCGTCGGCATGGTCACCGGCTCCACCCAGGTCGCCGCCCGGCTGCTGAACAGGGTCCCGCCCCGCGCGCTGATCGTGCCCGGACTGCTGCTGGCGGCCGGCGCGCTGGCGCTGATAGCCCAGGTCGGGGTCGAGCCGGCGTACGCCTCGCACATCCTGCCCGGCATGCTGATGCTCGGCCTCGGCATGGGCACGGCGATGATGACCTCCCTCTCCCTGGCCACCGGCAACGTCGCCCCGCGGGACTCGGGCGCGGCCTCGGCCACCTTCAACACCGCCCAGCAGGTGGGCGGTTCGATCGGTACGGCACTGCTCAACACCATCGCCGCGAGCGTCACCACCCGGTACGCCACCGCGCATGCCGCGAGCATCCCGGACAAGACGCTGCTGGCGGCGAAAGCCGCGGTGCACGGCTTCAACGTGGCCACCTGGTGGGCGATGGCCGCGCTGCTGCTGGGCGCCCTGATCGCCGGGGTGGTCGTGAACGCGGGCCGGGCACCCACCCCGCAGGCCGCGCAGGAACGCACCCCGGAACCGGTGGACTCGGCCGGCTGAGCCGCCGCCGGCTGTGACCTTCCTGTGTGACATTTCCGTGCGGTGCGGCGCTGGTGATCGTAAGAGCCGTGCACACCACCGCAGATGATGCACGGCCCGGCACCGCACGGGTTCGGGTTCGGCCGAGCCCGGTCCGCACTCGGCACGGACGAGGTTCGCGTTGGGCCAGGGAGGGGAAACCCGCGTACAGGCGTACGACGGCGAGCTCGGCGCGGCCGTGGCGCGCGCCCAGGAGGGTGACGAGGCGGCCTTCGCGGTCGCCTACCGGCTGGTGCAGCCCGGTCTGCTCGGCTACCTCCGCGGGATCGTCGGGGACGACGCCGAGGACGTGGCCGCCGACGCCTGGCTGGAGATCGCCCGGGACCTGGGGCGGTTCCGGGGCGACGGGGCCGGTTTCCGGGGCTGGACGGCGACCATCGCACGGCACCGGGCCCTGGACCATCTGCGCCGGCAGCGGGTACGGCCCCGGCCGTCGGCGCCGGAGCACGACCTGCTGGACCTGCCGTCCCGCCACAGCACCCACGACCAGGCGCTGGAGGCGCTCTCCACCGAACGTGCCCTGGAACTGGTCCGCTCGCTGCCCCGCGACCAGGCCGAGGCCGTGCTGCTGCGGGTGGTGGTCGGCCTCGACGGCCCGGCCGCGGCCCGGGTCCTCGGCAAGCGTCCGGGCGCGGTGCGCACGGCCGCCCACCGCGGGCTGAAGGCCCTGGCCCGGCGGCTGGGTGTCACGGACGGGACGACGGCGGAGCCGAACTGAACGCCGACCGCGGGTGACGGACGTCAGAAGGCGGTCACGACGTTCGGCCGCCGCAGAAGGAGGGACCGGGACATGGGTGAACGGCACAGCCACGACGCCGACCGCGGCCGTCGGCACGCACACCCCGGCGCCACGGTGCCCGACCCCGCCGCCCCGCCGCTGGAGGCCCTGCTCGCCGCCGCCCTCCGCGAGGACGGCGCCGACACCGCGGGCGAGCAGCGGGCGATGACCGCCTTCCGCGCCGCCCGCGACATCGGCGCGCACCGGGCGCGACCCCGGCGCCGGGACGACTGGCGGCCGTCCCGGTGAGAAGCAGCGTCTTGAGCAGCAGATTTCCGGCGAAACGGCAACCGATTCACGGACATTGGCAATTGCCTGGGCCTCGCCAGGTATGCGGGGGCACATGTCGGGGTGTGGAGGGGCTGTCAGCCGTCTGTGCAGGTAGTTCCGTGGCTACGATCCCCACGTCGCCCCAAAGGGGATGACAGACCCATACCCCACATTTCATAGGAGATGCCTCATGTCTCGTTTCGAAGGCAGGCGTTCGGTTCTGGCCGCTTCGGCCGCAGGCGCGGCGGCTGTGGTCGCGGGGGCGGGCACCGCGCGCGCCGCGTCGACCGGTGCGAGCCCGGCCGCCGCGCCGCGTCGCCACTGGGATCCGATCACCGCCAAGAACGCGGTCCTGCTGCTCGTCGACCACCAGCCCTCCATGCTCGGCGGCGTGAACAGCAACCCCACGACGACCGTGGTCAACAACGTGACGGCCCTGGCGAAGGTGGCCAAGCTGTTCGGCGTCCCGACCGTCCTGACCAACGTCCTGTCCAACCGGGGCGGTCAGATGATCTCCCAGATCCGCGATGTCTTCCCCGACCAGAAGGTGATCGAGCGCACCGCGATCAACGCCTGGGAGGAGGCCAACGTCGTCAAGGCCATACGCAAGACCGGCGCCCGCAAGCTCGTGGTCGCCGCGCTGTGGTCCGAGATCTGTCTGGTCTACCCCGCCCTGGCCGCGCTGGACGACGGGTACGAGGTCTACGCCGTCACCGACGCCTCGGCCGGCACCAGTCCCGAGGCCCACGACATGGCCGTCCGGCGCATGGTCGGTGAGGGCATCCACCCCATCACCTGGAACGCCGTGATGTGCGAACTGCAGCGTGACTGGACCCACGCCGCCACCGTCCCGGGCGCTGCGCAGATCAGCAAGGAGCACCTGGGAGCCTTCGGCGCCATCCTCGACCTCGAAGCCCAGCTCCTCGGCGGGTGACTGCCCGGTTCGGCCCGGTGACGAGTTGCGGCGAGGGGTGACCGCGTCGATGCCCTCCCAGCCGACCGGCGCTGCTCTTCGCCGCGTCGGCTCGCGCCGGCGCCGGAGCCGGGCGGCTCTGCGCACACCAGGAGCAGGGCCGACAGCCCGGCGGCCGGTCCTTACAGCCGCCGCACGGAGCTGTCCATGGGCCACAGCGCGACCGGCGGCTTGTCCACGGTGATCGAATCGCCGGTGCCCGATGCCTTGAAGAACGCGGCCTTCCGGCTCTCGTCACCGGCGTAGCCCGGCGCGCTCCCTCCTCGGCGCGGCCGGCATCCTGCACGCGGGTCCTCCCGACGGGCTCTCGGATCCGCGTCGGCACCCCGTTGCTCCGGGCCCGCGCCTCGGGCCCGTACATCTCAGGCGAATCTCAGCTTCGCGTGTGTGACGTCGCCGTGATCGTCCCTTGGAGCGTGCACGGGCGACCTGACCTGCCAGGTCGTCGACAGCAGGGACGGGGCCCGGGGCGGCGAGCCCCGGTCGCAGCCGGTGCTGCCTGAGATTCCTCTTTGAAATCGGCCGAAGTGCCCGTATCCGGCCTGATCTGAGAGCGAACTGAGAGGTCCGGTCGGCAAGGTGGGCGCACCCCCCCGCCGGCCCCCGAGGAGCCTCATGAGCAGCGTTCAAGGTCATGCCGACTCTGCGACCGACCTGTCCGCACGGCACGTCCATGTCGAACACGTGATGGGCACCGTCGTCTCCATCGATCTGCGCGACTGCGGCAAGGAGGAGGCCGCGTCGGGTGCCGACAGCGTGGTGCGCTGGCTGCACGAGGTCGACGCGCTCTTCAGTACCTACCGCCTGGACAGCGCCATCTCCCGTATCGGGCGCGGGGAGTTGAGGCCGGAGCTGGCGGGCGCCGAGGTGGAGTGGGTGCTCGGCAGGTGCGAGGAACTCCGCCGGGAGACGGCCGGGTACTTCGACGTGTGGGCGACGGGGGTCCTGGATCCGTCCGCCCTGGTGAAGGGCTGGTCGGTGCAGCGGGCCGCGGACACGTTGGTGGCGCGGGGGCTCACCGACTTCTGTCTGACGGCGGGCGGGGACGTCGTCAGCCGGGGCAGCCGCGGCACCGGCGGCAGCGGAGACGGAGACGGTCCGCCCTGGCGGATCGGGATCCAGCACCCCCAGGACCGTGGCGCCGTGGCCGCGGTGGTGCACGGCACCGACCTCGCGGTGGCGACCTCGGGAACGTACGAGCGCGGCGCGCACATCATCGACCCGCACCTGCGCACCGCCCCCAGCGGGCTGTTGTCCGTCACCGTCTGCGGCCCGGACCTGGGCACCGCGGACGCGTACGCGACCGCGGCCTTCGCCATGGGACGCGGGGCCGCCGACTGGACACTGACCCTCGACGGATACGAGGCGATGACCGTGCTGGACGACGAACGCGTGTATCTCACCCCGGGCTTCCCCCTGGCCGACCTGGCGGAGGAGTCCCGATGACCGCGCCCCGCCTCTCCCCGCAGCCTCCGCCCAAGCCGCCCGTCCGGCCGCGCAACTGGCCCCCGCCGTCCGTCCCCCCGTCCTCCCGGCACTTCGCACGGACGCCCCGCAAGTACCCCGCCCCCCGGCGCCCGCTCGTCGTCGACGCGCTGGCCGCGGCCGCCGGACTCGGCCTGGGCATCTCGCTCGCGCTCGGCATCGGCGCCCAGACCGTCAGCGCCCTGAACGCGCCGGGCGGTGTCGCCACCGCACTCGGTCGGGTCACCGGCATGCTCAGCGGCTACGCCATGGTCGTCGTCGTCCTGCTCTCGGCACGCATCCCCCCACTGGAACGCGCCCTGGGCCAGGACCGGTTGATCGTCTGGCACCGGCGGCTCGCGCCCTGGGGTCTGTACCTGCTGCTCGCCCATGCCGTGCTGATCACCGTCGGATACGCACGGGCGGCGCGGACCGGAATCCTGGCGGAGATCGGCCAACTGCTGTGGACCTACCCGGGCGTCCTGTCGGCCACCGTCGGCGGCGCCCTGCTGCTGGCCGCCGGGGTCACCTCCTACCGGCGGGCCCGACGCCGGCTGAAGTACGAGACCTGGTGGGCCGTCCACCTCTACACCTACCTGGGTCTCGGCCTGTCGTTCGTCCACCAGATCGACACGGGGGCGCCGTTCGTGGGGCACCCGCTGGCCACGGCCTGGTGGACCTCGTTGTGGGTGGGGACCCTGGTCGTCGTCCTCGCCTTCCGGGTCGGGCTCCCGCTGTACCGATCCGTCCGGCACGACCTGCGCGTCGCCCAGGTGTCGTCCGTGGGGCCGCACACCTGGTCCATCGTGCTCAGCGGTCGGCGGCTGGAGAAACTGCCCACGGCGGGCGGCCAGTTCATGATGTGGCGGTTCCTGCGCCGCGAGTTGTGGTGGCAGGCCCATCCCTACTCGCTGTCGGCCGCGCCCCAGGCGGATCATCTCCGCATCACCGTCAAGGAGCTGGGTGACCACAGCACGGCCCTGTCCCGGCTGACCCCGGGCACCAGGGTGGCGTTCGAGGGCCCGTACGGGGTCTTCACCGCCGACGCACGCCGGTCCCGGAACGTCCTGCTCGTCGGCGCCGGTGTGGGCACGACCCCCGTGCGCGCCCTCCTCGACGACCTGCCTCCGGACACCCATGTCGTCGTCCTGCTGCGCGGCAGTCACTCCCAGGACATCGCCCACCTGGACGAGTTCGAGCGCCTGGTCGCCAAACGCCGCGGTCTGCTGCACACGGTGACCGGTCCGCGGGAGGCGGTCCGGCTGGACGCACCGTCGCTGCACACCCTGGTCCCCGACATCGCCGGCCGGGACGTCTTCGTCTGCGGACCCGACGCTTTCACCCGCGCGGTCGTCGCCGCCGCCCGGGACACCGGGGTGCCCGCCGGCCACATCCACCACGAGGACTTCGCGTTCTGACCGCCCGCACCGGCCACAGCCCCCTCGACCCCCTCTGGAGAACCCCATGCGACGTGCCCCGATCGTTCTGGTCTCGACCGTGATCGGCACCACGGCCGTGCTGACGTTCAAGCCCCATGAGCTCACCCCGGCGATAGCGTCCTCGTCCTCCTCGTCCTCCTCGTCGACGAGCCAGGGCGCGACCGTCAAGAAGAGCGGCGCCACCACCACCGCCACCGGCGCGGTCGTCAGCACCCAGTTCGGCAACACCCAGGTGCAGGTCACCATCAAGAGCGGGAAGATCACGGACGTCAAGGCACTCCAGATCCCCAGCAACGAGCCCCAGTCCGTGCAGATCAGCAATGCCGCGGTGCCGACCCTGCGGCAGAGCGTCCTGGCCAAGCAGAGCGCCGCGATCGACACGGTCAGCGGCGCGACCTTCACCAGCAAGAGCTACGCCGCGTCCCTCCAGTCCGCTCTGGACAAGGCCGGCTTCAAGGCCGCCGACGGCTCCACCGCACCCACCACGGCACCCACCGAGTCCGAGGAACACGGACACGGCGGCGGCTTCGGCGGCCGGGGGCCCTTCGGCGGTTAGGGCCTGTCCGGCGGATCATGCCGCAGACGCGGGGAAGAGCCTCATGGAGGTTTCCGCGAACGTGAGGCCCGTCTCACCGGGCTCCGCCGTGGCCGAGGCGTCCGGCCCGCCGGTCACGCGCCGGTCGTGCCGGTCCCCGGGATTCGTGCGAAGCCCCGGCTCAGGGCGGGGAGACCGAAGCAACGGCCGGGGCCGCCACCCCCCACAGGAGAGGCCCCGGCCGTCGCGCGGCACGGGCCGCGCGGCGGCCCGTACTCTGTTCAGCGCCATGAGTGCGTTTTCTGTCACACCCCACGGCGTCACGAGTTAGTTGCACTTTGTACGGACGTGGACGGCGAACGGTTTCAGTGCGTAACGTGCAGTTCGCGCCGGGCCGCGGTGGACGCATGACCACCGCAACCATCCGCGTCCCGACTACCGCAACCATCAATTGAGGAACCACAACGGCGAGGACCACGTCCGCGAGAGCGGCGCCGGTTTAGGCGCAGAGTAGGTATCGGGTGCTGGGGGACGACGCGGAGTTGACCGCCGCGGTGCGTGCGGCACAGGACGGGGACGAGACCGCGTTCCGCATCGTCTACCGCGCGGTCCAGCCACGCCTGCTCGGATACGTCCGAACGCTGGTCGGTGACCCGGACGCCGAGGACGTCGCCTCCGAGGCCTGGCTCCAGATAGCCCGTGACCTCGACCGGTTCAGCGGCGACGCGGACCGGTTCCGCGGCTGGGCCGCCCGGATCGCCCGCAACCGTGCCCTCGACCACATACGGATGCGCGGCCGCCGCCCCGCGATCGGCGGCGACGAGACGGAACTGACCGGCCGGGCCGCCGAGTCCGACACCGCCGGCGAGGCCATAGAGGCACTGACCACGGACTCCACCCTCTCCCTCATCGCCCGGCTGCCGCAGGACCAGGCCGAGGCGGTCGTCCTCAGGGTCGTCGTGGGCCTCGATGCCAAGACCGCCGCCGAGACCCTCGGCAAACGCGCCGGTGCCGTCCGGACGGCAGCCCACCGGGGCCTGAAGAGACTCGCGGAGATGCTCGGCGCCGATCCGGAGAAGGCGGGCGTACTCGACGCGCTTCCGCCCCAGCGAGAACCGAATGAACGTGCGGTGACGTCCGCGAGTGTGACGCATACGCGTTCGCGGACGCAGAAGGACATGTGATGGCCGACGAGCGGTACAAGTGGCTGAACCGGGTGACGGCGGAACGTCTGCTGCGCGGTGAGTCGCTCGAAGCTGTCGACGCCTCCGCCCGTGACCAGGCAGAACGCCTCGCCGGGACGCTCGGCGCGCTCTCCGCGCCGGCCACGCCGGCCGCCGCCGAACTCCCCGGTGAGGAAGCCGCGCTGGCTGCCTTCCGCAAAGCGCGTGAATCCGCCGAGGACGCCCGGACCGGCCAGGACGCATGGTCCGCGCAGGGCGTGCGGCCGGGGACGCGCGGGCGGGGCGCCGACGCGGGACTCTTCCGTATCGGTGCCGGTTCCCGGCCGACCCGGGTCCCGGGCTGGGCCCGCCCGGCACGGCTCGGACTCGCCGCCGCGCTCACCGCCGGCATGCTCGGCGGGGTCGCGGTGGCCGCCGGCAGCGGAGTGCTGCCGACGCCGTTCGACGACAACCATCCCGGACCGGCCGCCACCGTCTCGGCAGCCGGTACCCCCGAACGCCCGCAGGGCACGTCCTCGCCGGAGTCCCTGCTCGGCGGCGAGACCGGCACGCCCACCTCCGGTGCCACCTCCGGCGGCGCCGGGCAGAGCTCGCCCGACCCGTCCGGCAAGCCCAGGAACCGCAGCACCCGTCCGCCCGGCATCTCGGCCGGCGGGTGGAGCGGTGCGCTGACGTCCTGCCGCGCGATCCAGAACGGCAAGCCGCTGGGCGCCGACCGCAAGCGCGCCCTGGAGGGCCTGGCGGGCGGCGCCGGCCGGGTGAACAAGTTCTGCAAGGCCGTCCTCGGCCCCGGCCCGAACGGCAAGGACGCCGTCTCCGGCGACGACAAGGGCGCTGACAACGGCGCGGACAACGGCGACAAAGGCCAGGGCGGCGGCGACGAGGACGGCCGGCCGGGCAGAGGCAACGGCGACGGCGGCGACAAGGGCAACGACCACCACCAGAACGGCGGGACCACACCCGCCCCGACCGGCTTCGCGCCCCTGCTGCCGAACCTGCCCGGCGCCTCGCCCAGCCCCACCTACAGCGTGCTTTGACCTTTACGCGTCGCTGTGACCTGCGGTTTTGGAAGTCCCTGAAGTTTTTTCCCGCAGGGTGTGACGTTTTCGGCGGCGGCGACGCAGTACTGAGTGAGCCGACTGGTCATCGGCCGTCGCACAGAGCCGGGGTTCCCCCCGTACCCGTGGCTCGTGCATCGGCGCGGGGGGGGGGCCGTGCCCCCGGGCCCCCCCCCCCCCCCCCCCCCGACCGCAGGGAACCCCGCCCCCACAGGAAACGGCCAGGTGGGCCG
>NZ_JBSHBL010000004.1:0-73772 GCF_053611985.1 Streptomyces sp. NPDC054770 | reverse complement strand
CTGGGACTTCGGCCGTCGCACAGCGCGGGGGTCCCCCCCGTCCCCGGGGCTCGTGATTGGGCGGGGGGGGCACACGTCCCCCCGGCCCCCCCCGCGCCCCGCACGTCCTTCGCATGTCACCCGCTCACCAGTAGACGACGACCTTGTCGCCGTTGCGCACCTGAGCGAACAGATCCGCGATCGCCGCCTCGTCCCGCACGTTGACGCACCCGTGCGAGCCGCCCGCGTAGCCCCGGGCCGCGAAGTCGTAGGAGTAGTGCACCGCCTGGCCACCGCTGAAGAACATCGCGTACGGCATCGAGGAGTGGTAGAGCGTCGAGAAGTGGTGACGTGACTTCCAGTAGACGTGGAACACACCCTCACGCGTCGGGGTGTACTGCGCCCCGAACCGCACCGACATCGTCGACACCGTGCGCCCGTCGACCATCCAGCGCAGCGTCCGGCTGGTCTTGCTGATGCACAGCACCCGCCCGGTCAGGCACCGGGGGTCGGGCGCGGCGGCCGGCTGACCGCCCATCAGGTACAGCTCCCACTTGCCCGGCCTGTGCGTCATCCGCACCAGCCGCTGCCAGGTCACGGCGTCGGTCTCACCCGTCGGCGGCAGCCCGCGCTTGCCCTGGAAGCCCTTGACGGCCTGGGCGGTGAGGTCGTCGTAGGTCCCCGTCGGCCCGTCGTACAGCCAGGCGACCTGGCGCAGCCGGGCCTGGAGCTCGCGGACGCCGGTGCCGGTGTCGCCGCGGGTGAAGACGATGTGCGGCGGGACGGTCTCGACGGCGGACGGGGAGGGGGTGGAGGCCGGCGTGCCGGCGGGCGTGCCGGCGGGCGTCGGGCCGTTCGGGAGGTCGATGTGGACGGGCGGGTGCCCCTTGGCGTCCCCGCCGTCCGGCGGCTGCACCGTGCACCCGCACAGCACGGCCAGTACGGCTGCCAGGATCCCTGAGTACGCCGAGACCTTCATGCCGTGGATGCTTCCCCGCGTGACCGCCGCCGAACAAGGAGGCATGGTGGGAACCGGCAGACGTACCGGGATATCGCCGTATCGGCGTACTGGCTTACTGCGGAGGTCACCCATCATGGTCCGTGAGTCGGAGTCAGGACTGCCCGTCGAGCCGGTCTACGGTCCGGGGGACCTGGCGGGCTGGGACCCGGCCGGGAAACTCGGCGACCCGGGGTCGTACCCCTACACCCGGGGTGTCTACCCGACGATGTACACCGGCCGCCCCTGGACCATGCGCCAGTACGCCGGCTTCGGTACCGCCGCCGAGTCCAACGCCCGCTACCGGCAGCTCATCGCGCACGGCACCACCGGTCTCTCCGTCGCCTTCGACCTGCCCACCCAGATGGGCCACGACTCCGACGCGCCCCTCGCGCACGGCGAGGTCGGCAAGGTGGGGGTGGCGATCGACTCGGTCGAGGACATGCGGGTGCTGTTCGGCGGGATCCCGCTGGACCGGGTGTCGACATCGATGACGATCAACGCCCCGGCGGCCGTGCTGCTCCTGCTGTACCAGCTGGTGGCGGAGGAGCAGGGCGTACCCGCGGCCGCCCTGACCGGCACGATCCAGAACGACGTCCTCAAGGAGTACATCGCGCGGGGCACGTACATCTTCCCGCCCAAGCCGTCCCTGCGGCTGACCGCGGACATCTTCAAGTACTGCCGGGCGGAGATCCCGCGCTGGAACACCATCTCGATCTCCGGTTACCACATGGCCGAGGCCGGTGCCTCCCCCGTGCAGGAGATCGCCTTCACGCTCGCCGACGGCATCGAGTACGTGCGCACGGCGGTCGCGGCCGGCATGGACGTCGACGACTTCGCGCCCCGCCTCTCCTTCTTCTTCGTGGCCCGTACGACACTCCTGGAGGAGGTCGCCAAGTTCCGTGCGGCGCGCCGGATCTGGGCACGGGTGATGCGGGAGGAGTTCGGCGCCCGGAACCCCCGGTCGCTGATGCTCCGCTTCCACACCCAGACGGCCGGCGTCCAGCTGACGGCGCAGCAGCCGGAGGTGAACCTGGTCCGGGTCGCGGTCCAGGCGCTGGCCGCGGTCCTCGGCGGCACCCAGTCGCTGCACACCAACTCCTTCGACGAGGCCATCGCGCTGCCCACGGACAAGAGCGCACGGCTCGCCCTGCGCACCCAGCAGGTACTGGCGTACGAGACCGACGTGACGGCGACCGTCGACCCCTTCGCGGGGTCGTACGCCGTGGAGCGGATGACGGACGACGTGGAGGCGGCGGCCCTGGACCTGATGCGGCGGGTCGAGGACCTGGGCGGTGCGGTGGCGGCGATCGAGCACGGCTTCCAGAAGGGGGAGATCGAGCGGAGCGCCTACCGCATCGCCCAGGAGACCGACGCGGGGGAGCGGGTGGTGGTCGGCGTCAACCGTTTCCGGCTGGACGAGGAGGAGCCGTACGAGCCGCTGCGCGTCGACCCGGCCATCGAGGCCCGGCAGACGGAACGCCTGGCCCGGCTGCGCGCCGCCCGAGACCGGCGGACGACCACCACCGCCCTCACCGCCCTGAAGAAGGCAGCCGAGGGCGACGACAACGTCCTCCCCCCGATGAAGGAGGCACTACGGGCACGGGCCACGGTGGGCGAGGTGTGCAACGCGCTCCGGGAGGTGTGGGGGACCTATGAGCCGAGGGACGCGTTCTGACGAGGGTTCCGAGGTTCCGACGACGAACGCCCGGGGGCGTTGTCGGACCCGCGTGCGACACTGCTTCTCATGTTCGGCGTCATCGATCTCCCCACCTACCTGGCAGGACTCGTCCTGATCGTCCTGCTGCCCGGTCCCAACTCCCTGTACGTGCTGTCCGTCGCCGCCCGGCAGGGTGTCCGGGCCGGTTACACAGCCGCCGCGGGTGTGTGGTGCGGGGACACCGTGCTGATGACGCTGTCGGCGGCCGGGGTGGCCTCGCTGCTCAAGGCCAACGCCGTGCTGTTCGGGATCGTGAAGTACGCGGGCGCCGGCTATCTCACCTGGCTGGCGATCGGCATGCTGCGGGCGGCCTGGACGATGTGGCGGTCGCGGAAGGAGCAGGCGGCTGAGCAGGCGGCGCCGGCCACCGCCCCGGCGCAGGAGCACCCGTACCGCCGCGCCCTGGTGATCAGCCTCTTCAACCCGAAGGCGATCCTGTTCTTCATCGCCTTCTTCGTGCAGTTCGTCGACCCGGGGTACGCCTACCCGGCGCTGTCCTTCGTCGTCCTCGGCGCCTTCGCCCAGCTGGCCAGCTTCCTCTACCTCAGCGCCCTGATATTCAGCGGCACGAAGCTGGCCGACGCGTTCCGCCGCCGCAGGCGGATGTCGGCGACGGCCACTTCGGCGGCCGGGGTGCTGTTCCTGGGCTTCGCGGTGAAGCTGACGCTGGCCAGCGCCTGAGTCACCCAGGGCCTGCCGGCCCCGGCCGGGGTCACAGGTGTTCGGTGAGCCGTTCCGCGGCCCAGTCCGCCCACTCCGCCGACGTCGTGGAGCCGCGCAGGCCGTACTCGAGGATCAGCCAGCCGCAGATCTGCACCGGGTCGCCGACCCATTCGGCGTTGTCCCGCACGGCTGCCAGCGCCGTGAGCCGTTCGCGGTTGACGCGGGCGAAGTTCTCCAGGTACTCGACGCCCTCCTCGCGGCTGAGCGTCCACAGGAAGAACACCCGCAGCAGGGCGGCGCTGCGGAACGCGAGGTCGGTGCCGGGCTCGGTGAGCCAGCCGCGCAGTTCCGCGCGCCCGGCGTCGGTGATGCCGTACTCGCGGCGCTGGCGTGCGCCGGTCCCGGTGACCTCGATCAGCCCCTTCTCGCTGAGCTTCGCCAACTCGCCGTAGACCTGGCTCTTCTGGGCGGGCCACACGGCGGACAGGCCTGACTCGAACCGCTTGAGCAGGTCGTATCCACTGGCGGGCTGCTCGGCCAGGAGACCGAGGAGTGCGTGGGGCAAGCTCATGGCCTCACCCTACCTTTCCGGAATTCACCCGTCGCGGCTGGACAGAGCAAGATCGACCGGCCATTCTTGGACCGTCCAATGTTGGACTCTCGGCCTGTCCGAAGGATCCCGAGGAGACGGAGACAACCGGTGAACTACGTCCGCGGTTTCGCGCCCTGGCTGTGTTACGCGGCCCTGAGCCCGGTCGACTGGCGCCTGGGCACCTGCGCTGCCGCCCTGGCCGCGCTGTATCTGCTGGCCCGGCAGCTGCGCGCCCGCACGGTCGATCTCCTGGGCGCCGCCACCTGCGGGTTCTTCGTGGTGATGGCAGGCATCGCGCTGGCCGACCCCGGCAGCGGAGTCCAGCACTGGATCTGTGCCCTGGCGAACGCCACCCTGGCGGCCACGGCCCTGACCTCCCTCGCGGTCCGCCGCCCGTTCACCCTGGCCTTCGCCCGGGCCGAGGTGCCCCGGGAGTTCTGGGACTCCCCGCGGTTCCTCAGGGTCAACATGGTGCTGACCACCATCTGGGCGGCCGGATTCACCCTCGGCGCGCTCGCCTGCGCCGCCGTCGTCGACTACGACCACTCCGCGACGGTGCCGCTCGTCGCCGCCCAGATCCTCGCGTTCGTCCTCCCCTTCACCGCCGGCGGCCGGTACGCCGCACGCGCCAAGGCCCGCGCCGCACAGGCGATGGCGTGACCGTCCGCAGCCCCGCACAAGGAAGCAAAGGAAACAGCAGAAGATGGCCGACACCCGCGCGCAGCACCTCGCCGGGCCCCATGACCGGACCGAGCACACCGAGGAGGCCCCCGGTTCCGGCGGCCGGCCGGCGAGCCCGGAGCGGCTGATCTACTTCTCGGACGCGGTGGTGGCCATCGCCATCACCCTGCTCGCCCTGGAACTGCCGGTCCCCACCGGGGAGGTCCACGGCAACAGCGGTGTCCTGCACTTCCTGCGCGACCATCTCGCGGAGTACACCGCGTTCCTGGTCAGTTTCTGGGCCATCGCCATCCACTGGATGATCCACCAGCGCCTGTTCCGGTACGCGACCGGACTCTCCGGCGGTGCCATCCGGTGGAACCTGCTGTGGCTGCTCGCGATCGTCGTCACGCCGTTCACGACGAAGCTGCTGACCAGCGAGGCCGACGCCTACCAGGTCCAGTTCATCGTGTACGCCGCCAACCAGGTCCTGATATGCCTGTTCTTCCGGCTGGCCGTCGCCGACCTGCGGAGGTCGGGCGTCCTCAGCACCTCCGGCTCGGCTGAGGCCGTGTCGAACACCCTGAGCTGGCTCACCGCCATGATGCTGGCCTTCCTGATCTCCATACCCGTCGCACTGGTCACCCACTGGGCGTCGGTGTGCTGGGCCCTGCTCCCTGTCATAAGGGTCGGCCTGCGCAGCCTCCAGCGCCGCGGCCTGGGCAGCGCCCCGTAGGGGCGCGGGGCTGTATCCGATATGCGGCTGCCGCCGCGTGGGCGCGACCAGCCACGACGGCGCCGCAGATGCCAGACGACCCGAAGCGGCACTTCCCAGCGGAGCGCTCAGGCCCCGGTACGCCCCGCATACGTCCCCAGCCCCTCGGCCGTCTCGCCCGCCCAGCCCACATAGCCGTCCGGGCGGACCAGGAACACACCCGGGCCGTACGAGCGGGGAGCCGGCAGGGTGCGGATGCCGGCCACCGGTTCCGGTGCCAGCAGGGTCCAGTGCGGCCCCCGGAACGCGTCGAACATCCGCACCCCCGCCGCGTTCCGCCCGTCCGGTGCGCGGTCGCCCGCCCGCACCGGACCCGGGTTCGCCCGGGTCTCCTCCGCCAGCGAGGACTCCCGGTAGCCGATGCCCAGCTGCACCGTGGCCTCGCCCCGCCGCACCTCGCCGTGGTGGACGCTCGTCGAGAGACCCAGCATCGCGGCGGCGTTCGGGCGGCGCTCCTCCTCGTAGGTGTCGAGGAGCGCGTCCGGGGCCTTGCCTTCGAGGACCGCGGCCAGCTTCCAGCCCAGGTTGTAGGCGTCCTGGATGCTGGTGTTCAGGCCCTGGCCGCCGGCCGGGGAGTGCACATGGGCCGCGTCCCCGGCCAGGAAGACCCGGCCCACCCGGAACCGGTCGGCCAGCGCGGCACGCGGCCGGAAGTCGGAGGCCCAGCGCAGCTCGGTGATGTCCGCCGCGTTCAGGTGGCTGTACGTCGTCACCAGCCGGCGCAGACCCTCCAGGGACAGGTCGGGCTCCGTGCCCTCGGGCAGCCTGCCGCCCAGCTGGAAGTCGTCCGTGCCGGCCAGCGGGCACAGCGCCACGCCGTACCCGTCGTCGCCGATGAAGGTGTGCCAGTGGTCTCGGTCGAGGCCCCGCACCCGCAGGTCGGCCACCAGGAAGGGGCTCGGGTCGACCGGCTCGCCGGTCATCCCGACGCCCACCGCACGCCGTACGGTCGAGCGCCCGCCGTCCGCCGCCACGACGTACCGCGCCCGCGCGGCCGTACCGTCGGCGAAGCGGACCGTGACCCCCTCCGCGTCCTGCTCCAGGCCCGTCGCACCGCGCCCGAACGCCACCCGGCCGCCCAGCTCCCGCAGCCGTGCGTACAGCACCTCCTGTGTGCGCCACTGCGCGACCATCAGCGGTTCGGTGTACGGCGCGCCCTCGTCCGACGGCACGGCGTCGAACATCGGCTTCGTCTCCTGCGGCTCGCCGTTCTTCCAGAACAGCTGGGGCGGGTAGGGGCCGCCGGCCGCACGCATCGCGTCGAGCACACCGAGGTCGTCGTAGACCTCCTGGGTGCGGGGCTGGATCCCCTTGCCGCGCGAGCCCGGGAACAGCTTCTCGCCCGCCTCCACGACCAGGGTGTCCACCCCGCGCCGGGCCAGGTCGATACCGAGGGCGAGCCCGGTGGGCCCGGCGCCGACGACCAGCACATCGAACGTATCCATCGCATCCATCACATTTCACCTTAACGTTGTTAAGTTCCGGTGATGACAAGGCTGCCCTTAACGCTGTTAAGCTGTCAAGTGTGAGTACGGAACGACGCGCCCCCCTCGACCGCCGCCGGGTCGCCGACACGGCGCTGCGCCTGCTGAACGAGGTCGGTCTGGAGGGGCTGACCCTCCGGGCCATCGCCAAGGAGCTGGACGTCAAGGCCCCGGCCCTCTACTGGCACTTCAAGGACAAGCAGGCGCTGCTCGACGAGATGGCGACGGAGATGTACCGCCGGATGACCGCGGAGACCCGGCTCGACCCGGCCGGCACCTGGCAGGACGGCCTGCGCACGGTGAGCCGCGGACTGCGCACCGCCCTGCTCGGCTACCGCGACGGCGCCCGTGTCTACAGCGGCTCACGCTTCACGGGCATCGACCACGCCCCGGAGCAGGAGGCGTACCTCCGGCTCATGACGGGCGCCGGCTTCACCCTCGCCCAGGCGGCCCAGGCGGGCATGACGACGAACGCCTACACCGTCGGCTTCGTGATCGAGCAACAGGGCGTCGAGCCCCTCCCGGGCGAACGCCGCGAGGGCTACGACGTGGCCGAACGCGCCCGCCTGCTGGCCGACTTCCCCCTGTCGGCAGCAGCGGGCCGAGAACTCTTCACCGACTACGACCACCAGTTCGACGAGGGCCTGGAACTGGTCATCGAGGGAATCAGCGCCCGCTACAAGACCCCCTGAGGGACAACGCGCCCACCCTTTGGTACCCCTGGCTGTAGCGCCCCGAAGGGGCGCGGGGAACTGCGCGACCAGCCACAACGCACCCGCGGCCGTCCGGCAACCCCCGCCCCCCGGGGCTACCGCATCGCCCTCCGCAGCGCCCGAGTAAGCACAGGCGGCAGCAGATCCACCGCGACCCGCCGCACCCGGCTCCGCTGCCGAGGAACCGACCGCGACACCGAGGGCGCCACAGGCGCTGGAGTCGGCCCAGGCGCCTCCGGCGCGACCGGGGCATCCGCGTAGCGGGACGGCGGGAACTCCGGCTCCCGCATCCCCTTGGACTTCAGCCGTATGATCCGGTGCCCCGCCGCCTCCTGCATGCTCAGGTGGCAGTCGGTCCGCCCCCGCGCCATCGCGATCAGCTCGTCCTGCACCGGCCCGGGGTCGCCCCACGTCCCGTACAGCTTCTGGGTGCTGATGCATATCGGATGCAGGTCCCCGTTGAGGACCGCCTCCCACGTGGCGATGGAGACGCCCGGGGTGTGCTCGGAGCGGAAGTCGTCGAGGACCACGATCCCGTCGGGCAGGAGCAGTTCGCGGGCCGCCGCTATGTCGCCGTGCACATGCTCGTACAGGTGCGACGCGTCCACGTGCACGAACCGGCAGGAGCCCGGCGCGACTTCGCCCGGCACCACCGAGCTGGGCCCCTGGAGCACCCGGGGCAGCTCGTCGTGGAAGGCGAGGTAGTTCTCCTCGAAACGCCGCCGGGTCAGCTTGGCGTAGGACTTCGTCGACTCCGCGCGGTTCGCGTCGTCGGGTGCGTCCCCCTCGAAGAGGTCGCAGACCGTGAACGACTCGCCGGGCCGCAGGTGCCGGCCGGTGAAGATCGCGCTCTTGCCCATGTAGACCCCGACTTCGAGCAGGTCGCCCCGCGTTCCGGAGGCCTCCTGGCGGTTCAGGAACCAGTCGAAGAGCACCTGGTCGAGTACGGGGAACCAGCCGGGGACGTCGTCGAGACGGCGGGGCGGTCGGATCGTTTCCTGGGTGGTGGCCATGCGGAAGGGGCACTCCCTCGATACGCGGTGCGGAAGCCTGTGGGATCCCTGGGGGGAACCTGTGCTCGACAGGGCTCTACGGTGCCTGCCCGCCGTACGGTTCCGAAACCGACGGAGAGATGAACGGCGGGCCAACTTCCAAAAGTGAACGAGAGGTGAATCAGAACCGAATCACGCGGTCTTCAATCCCCTTTTCAGCCGCGGTCCCAGCGGTGTCTCCACGAACCGGTGGATCAGCCAGGCCAGTCCGAGCATTCCGCACACCGTGATCAGCAGCGTCGGCCATGGCGGGATTCCCCACCCCCGGTGCAGTACCCGGATCGCGAACCATCCGATGTGTTCGTGGACCAGGTAGAAGGGGTAGGTCAGCGCCCCGGCCGTGGTCAGCCAGGGCCAGGCGGCCCACCGGGTCCAGCCCGCCGCCACCGCCGCGACCGCGGCGAACGCCAGGGTGACGACGAGCATCACGACGTAGGGGTCGCGGGGCGAGCCGGGGTGCCACAGCCCCTCGGTGGCGGTGCGCAGCCCGAGGATCCAGGAGAGCGCCACGATGCCCCAGGGCAGGAGCCGGTTGCCGAAGCGGTGGACGAGGTAGAGGGCCAGGCCGCCGACGAAGTACGGGGCGTACTGCGGCATCACGACCAGCTCGGTCCACGAGCTGTCGCCGGCCGCGGTGGACAGGACCGCGGCCAGGGTCCACACCGAGCAGAACAGCACCACCCGGCGGTAGGTGACCCCCGGCAGGACGACGGTCAGTGCGAACAGGGCGTAGAAGCGGACCTCGACCCAGAGCGTCCAGCAGACGCCGAGCACGCGCGGTGCGCCCATGGGCTGTTGCAGCATCGTCAGGTTGACCAGGAACTCGTCGGGCCGCACCGCGCGGACGACGGCGGGCAGGACCAGGGATGCCCCGGTCACCAGCACCAGGGCGATCCAGTAGGCGGGGTAGAGGCGGGCGACGCGGGAGCGGAAGAAGTCGCCGAGGGAGCGGCCCCAACTGCTCATGCAGATCACGAAACCGCTGATGACGAAGAAGAACTCGACGCCGAGACAGCCGTAGACGGCCGCCCGGGACAGGGTCGGGAAGACGTGTGCGGGGTTCTGGTGCCAGGACGCGGAGACGACTCCGCCGCGTCCGGCGTAGTGGTAGAGGCAGACCGACAGGGCGGCGACGAGCCGCAGTCCGTCGAGGGCGAGCAGGCGGGTGCGGGGGTGTCCGGGTGGGGCCGGGACGACCGGGGTCTTCGCAGGCGAGGGCGCCGGTGTGGGGGTCGCGAGTGACATGGTCCGAGACGCCTACCCGAGTCCGGGCCGTTAATCATCCGATCTGTTCGCGAAGTCCCCGGGATGTGGGAAGCCCAATACCGTCACCTGGGGGAATCATAGAAAGTGCGCGGTGAACCTGCTAACCATTCTCTTACCCGTCGGTGTTCGTTAACCATATGGTCGTTTTGGCTTCCTAGTTTCTCCATCCATCCCCCCGGTGCGGGTCACCTCACCACACACAGCCGTTACACAAGCTTTGCTTGGCAAAATCAGGAGAGCTATGACGAGGGTCCAGAACAGGCGGGCACCTGCGCGCGGAGGGGAGCTGGAGGACTGCCTGCACGCCTGCGCCGTGCACAGCGGCAAAGTGGTCGGCAGTCTCGACCGGCGGCGCGCGGAACTGGCGGAGCAGCTGCGCAAGCTGCTGGTGGTCGTCGCCACGGAAGGCACCACCACCGCCGCGCCCGCCTCGGCCGGCGGTGCGACGGCGCTTCTCAAGCGCGCCGTCAAGGGCGCGGCGAGCCCCTCGGGCGGGATCAACAACGACCTGCTGGACGCGCTGCTCGCCGTCGCCAACAAGGCCCTGGAGTGCGGTTACAACGACGAGCTGAACCTCGCCCTGGTGATCAGCGACACCGTCCTCGCCCAGCGCAAGAACTCCCGCGCCGGCTGGCGGCTGCGCGCCCGCATCCTGGAGGGCCTCGGCGAGGAGCGCGAGGCCGTCGAGGCCTACGAGCGCTACCTCGAACTCACCGCCGACGACGGCTTCGGCGTCGCCAGCCGGATCTCCGGCATGCGCCGCGCCGCCGAACTCGAAGGCGTACTCCTCGGCCTCCTCAAGCGCCAGGTCCCGGCCGCCGCGGACCACGTCCGCGGGCCCGCCACCGCCACCTGGGCCGAGGGCCTCGCCCTCCAGGCCGCCGGTGACTGGCGGGCCGCCGAGCCCCGCCTGGTCGGCGCGCTGCTCGCCCTCGCCGAGGACGAGGCGCCGGTGAACGACCGGCAGGAGCTGCTCAGCCAATACCTGGACCTGCGCCTGGCCGAGGGCAACGACGCCGGCATCGCCGAGGCCGTCGCGCTCTACGCCGAGCAGCGCCGGATCCGGATGCGCGGCCCGGTCGCCAACCCGACCGTCGACGGCGTGCAGTGGATCAGCCTCGGCGAGTTCCGCAACCAGATCGCCGGCAAGTCCGTCTGCCTGATCGCCAACTCGGGCCGGGTGGGCGCCGGCGGCATCGGCAAGCAGATCGACGACTACGACCTGGTCGTGCGCTTCAACTCGTACAAGATCGACCCGAAGCACACCGGCGAGCGCACCGACATCCACGTCAGCATCCACAAGCACGCCTTCAACTGGGAGAAGCCGGTGACCACCCGGCTGATCTTCGGCGGCGTCTCGGGCGACTGGAAGCACTCGCTGCGCAACAAGCTGGTGCCCGGCGCCCAGAAGTACCTCGGCGACGAGTCGCTGCGCTGGCCGATGCGCAACATCGGGCAGATCAGCACCGACACCTGGTCGGGCATCCCGACCTCCGGGTTCAACATGCTGTGGCTGCTGGACTTCCTGGACGTCAGCCCGACCCTGGACCTGATCGGCTTCGACTTCTACGAGAGCGGCGCCTACCGCGTGCAGGAGGCCATGAAGCTGGCCATCACCTCCGTGCACGAATACACCAGCGAGAAGGATTGGGTCATGCAGCGGGCCCAGAGCGTGACCGACATGAGGATCTCCCTGCGATGACGACCACCTTCACCCCGCCGATACCCAACACCGACGCGAGCGCCCTCACCAAGAAGCGCCGGATCGCCTTCGCGTCCTACGTGGACGAGAACTACCTGCCCGGCTTCCTGGCCCTGCTGCGCAGCCTCGCCCTGTCCAACCCGGGCGTCTGCGAGGACTTCGTCGTGCTCTACGACGACCTGCGCCCGGCCTCCATCGCGAAGATCCGCGCCCTGCACCCGCGCATCGTGCTGCAGCGGGTCAACGACACGCACTACGACTCCTACGTCAAGGGCGACCAGGACAACTACCTGGTCCGCAAGGCGTACTTCATCCTCGACATCTTCCGGCTGCGCGACTACGACACCGTCATCACCCTGGACACCGACATGGTCGTCCTCGGCGGTCTGGACGAGCTCCTGGAGCTGCGCGAGGGTCTCGCGGCCGTCCCGCAGTTCTTCTACGGGCAGCACAAGCTGAACTCCGGTCTTCTGGTGATCCAGAAGGAGTACCTGTCCGACGAGTTCTGCGCGAAGATCGACAAGACCGGCCGCAGCGGCGACTACGAGCTGGACAAGCACGACCAGGGCATCCTGAACGCCGTCCTGGACGGCGACTTCGTCCGCCTCGACGCCAAGTACAACTTCGTCAAGCGGCGGCTCTCCGGCGACCTCCCGGTCCCCGAGGAGACGAAGATCCTGCACTTCACCGGGCGGCACAAGCCCTGGCAGGGCGGCGAGAGCGGCTACGCGCAGGCCGAGGACCGCTGGCGCGGGTTCGAGCTGACCGACGCCGAGTTCCACGCGGCCTACTTCGAGGCCCCGGGCGGCCTCCACCACGACCTGGTCGTCCACTTCGGCACCCCGCACGTCAAGCGCACCGGTGACGTCGAGATCGCCCGCAAGGTGGCCGCCGCGCACCTCGCGGCCGGCGACTACCAGGACGCCGTGGACGTCCTGTCCAGCGTCCGGATCCCGCTGGACGAGGCCTGGCCGCACGAGGTGCTCGGCCACGCCCTGATGAGCGTCTCCCGCTACGAGGAGGCCAAGACCCAGCTGCTGCTCGCCTCCGCCGCCCCCAACCGGGCCGCCACCGCCTTCGCCCGGCTCGCCCAGATGGCCTGGGTGCACGGCGACAACACCGAGGCCCTGCGGTACGCCACCGCCGGCCTCACCGTCGACCCCACCCACCGCTCCAGCCGGCTGTGGGCCCAGCGCGCCGCCGCCGTGCCCTCCCAGGAGCAGGGCAGCGCCGAGGACCAGCTGGCGCACGTCGCGTTCTACATGGACCGGCAGGGCAACGCGGGCGACAAGCTGCTCCCGGAGACCGTCCGGCTCGGCTTCGGCCCGGACACCACCTCCCGGCGCTGGCACTCGGTGCACGCCCACCGGTACTTCGACAAGGCCGCCGTGGACCGGGTCAACGCCCGCCGCGGTCTGGTCATCGGCGGCGGCGGTCTGTTCATCCCGGACACCATGCCCAACGGCAACAGCGCCTGGCAGTGGAACGTCCCGGACGAGCACCTGCGCGCCATCGACGTCCCGATCATGATCTACGCGGTCGGCTTCAACGCCTTCGACGGCCAGTCCTACCGGGCCAACCGGTTCAACGAAAGCCTGCGGCTGCTGGTCGAGAAGTCCTCCTTCTTCGGCCTGCGCAACCACGGCTCGATCGCCAAGGTCCGCGGCATGCTCCCGCCGGAGCTCCAGGACAAGGTCGTCTTCCAGCCCTGCCCCACCACGGTCATGCGCCAGCTGGTGGCCGGCTGGACCGACCCGGCGTACCGCGAGGACACCGTCATGCTCAACGCGGCCTACGACCGCGCGGGGCTGCGCTTCGGCCACGACTACGGGCACTTCCTCGCCGAGATGGCCAAGGCCGTCCGCAAGATCGGCGAGCACACCGAGGTCAGGTGCGTGGCGCACTCCCTGGACGACGAGAAGATCGCCTTCGACCTGCGCCGCGAGCACGGCATCTCGCTGCCGGTCATCCCGATGTACGACTTCTCCAACGACGAGATCCGCGAGACGTACGCCAAGACCCGCCTGGTCATCGGCATGCGCGGGCACGCCGGCATGATCCCGTTCGGGGTCGGCACGCCGATCATCTCGCTGATCTCGCACCCGAAGATGGCGTACTTCCTGAACGACATCGAGCGGCCCGAGTGGGGCGTCTCGGTGCACGAGAAGGACCTCGGCGAGATCCTCACCGAGCGCGCCATCGGCATCCTCGACAACCACAGCCGCACCGTCGCCGACGTGCACGACCGGCAGCAGCAGCTGTGGAAGGTCACCCAGGACAACGCGGCCACGATCAAGAAGATCCTGGGCCGGTGACACCGAAGGGGCGGGTCCCCTTGATCGGGACCCGCCCCTGGTCGGCGCCGCAGCCGACCGACGACGTGAGGCGCCGCTTCCCAACCCGCTCCTTCAAGAGGCGGTTCGACAGCGCCCCAAAGGGGCGCGGGGAACTGCGCGACCAGCCACGACGGCGCCGCAGCCGACATACTGCAGAGTGCTCAGCGGCGTACGCCCCTGCGCAGGTTGCGTGCCTTGCGGGCCATCCGGCGCACGGTGGCGTTGCGCGGCAGGAACGCCAGCTGCGCGGGCACCCCGCCGGGCAGCCCGAGCGAGGTCAGGCGCTTGCGCTTGAAGTAACGCATGGTGCGTTCGTTCAGGTGCTTGGCCAGGTAGCGCTCGGTCTCGCCGCGCAGCTGCGGGTAGATCTTCGGCTGCATCGCGAAGCCGACCGCACGGATCAGCTCGCCGAGCGCCTCGACGCTCATGCCCGGCCGCTGCTCCTGGACGGCCTTGCGGTCGGAGAGCGCGGGCACCATCGCGTCGACGACGGTGACCGGGACGCGGTTGCTGTTCTCGTACGGGGTGAGCTTGTCGAGGAGGGTGTCGGTGCCGATGCGGGCGGTCGGCAGGCCGTAGAGCGCGGACGCGGTGAGCAGCGCGGTGGAGAAGCAGCCGACCACCAGGGCGGGACGCATCCGCTGGTAGAGCACCTCGGCGAGGACGGTGGTGTCCAGGACCGTGAGGTCGACCTCGAGCTTCTCGGCCTCCTGCTCCAGGGTGCGGGCGAACCGGGCCGGGGCGGAGGGGTGCGGCTTGAACACGACCTTGGTGTGGCCGAGTTGGACGGCGCCCTTCAACATCCGGACGTGCAGGTTCTCCTCCTGCTCCGCGGTGAGGATGTCGAGCGCGGAGAGGTACTGGCCGAGCAGCAGGGCCGGTTCGTCGATCTCGGGCAACTCGTCGCCGCTGGGCGCGAGTTCGGCGAGCACCTTGGTGAACGCCGCGGTCGGCACGACCTCGCCCTCGACACCGAACTCGGTGAGCAGCATCGGCTTCAGGCCCGGCACCAGGTCCAGGTGGAGGACCCGGTCGACGCGGGTGCCGACCAGCGGGTCGATCTTGTTGCGGGTCGGGCCGTAGCTCATCAGGCCGTCGGCGTAGACCGTGACCGGGGCGCCGGTGAAGATCTGGGTGAGGCTGAGCGCGGGGTTGACCTGGATCGACTCGACGGCGAGCTCGATGTCGTCGTCGCCGAGCTGCCACTCGTGGCGCAGGAAGCGTTCCCACAGGGGCATGTCATCCACGCGGGGGGCCCAGCCGCCCGGGTGGAACGGGAAGATCGTCTCGTTGTACGAGATCACGTCGTCGAAGCGGTCGCGCAGCCGCTCGAAGCCGGGTGCCTCGTCCAGTCCCGGGGTGGTCTCCGGGGTCGCCGCGTTGTTGCAGACCAGCAGGATGCGCCGGTCGGCCGGGCGGAAGGCGCCGGAGTCCAGGGCGGCGGCGAGGGTGGCCGTGCCGTAGAGGGTGGACGCCTCGAAGATCTGGGTGGTCACGCGGCGGCTCCCGCGGGGGCGGGACGGCGGCGCAGCCGGCGCAGCTTGGTGGCGCGCTGGAGGTCCATGGAGTCCAGAGCCTCGTCCAGCACGTCCTGCGGCATGCGCCGCAGTGCGGCCGCACTCATGGATTTCAGCTTCTTCGCCACCGCGGGCTCGAACCTTTCGATGGATCCCAGGTGATGGGAAATGATGGCGCAATACGTACGGACGGCCTTGGGCAGGAGTTCCTTCGCGTCGGCGTCCTGTGCCGTTTCTTCGATCACCTGGTCGAACGCGCGAATGAAATCGAGCTGACGGACGTCGCCGATCTGTGTGAGTGAAGAGGCTACGCCACGCCGGTAGAAGACGCCGAGCAGGTTCACCGCGGCGAAGGACTCGGCCTCCCGGTGCAGTTTCCAGATCCACGGCCGGTCCTCGGCCGTGCGCAGCCCGTCGGTGAAATGCACGAGCCCCTTGTCCACCAGCCGGCGGTGGTAGACGCCCGCCCAGGCGTAGGCGTAGTCGACGGAGGTGGACCGGTCGGCGGGCAGGATGGCCTCCCGCGGGTTCATCACGACGTTGCGGCGGCCGACCGGCACCCGGGTCACGACCCGGGCCCGCGCGGTGCACTGCACATGATCGGTGCGGACGAAGTCGCAGCCCAGCGACTCGATCGCGTCGACCAGCTGGGGGTAGTAGCCCGGTGCCAGCCAGTCGTCGCCGTCCAGGAAGGTCACGTACTCGCCGCGCGATGTGTCGATACCGGTGTTGCGCGCGGTGGCCAGCCCCCCGTTCTGCTCGTGTCTGACATGGACCGCGCCTGGGAGCTCGCGCTCGGCTCGCGCGAGAATCTCTGGTGTCCCGTCGGTCGAGCAGTCGTCGACGAGAATGAATTCGAAGTCCTCACGCGCGTTCGCACGCAGGCTCCTCAGGGTGTCGGGCGCGTATTGCTGCACGTTGTAGAACGGCACGATGACGGAGAGCTTGACCACGTGGAGGACGTTAGGCGGGCGCCCGTCATCCGTCTTGACTGTCGCCTTGATTCGAGGTGAACGACACGTGGCGAAGCTGTGAACCAGGCTTTTTTGATGGGCAATCCTGGGCTGATTCGCCATTCGGCGACGTGTTGTTAACCTTTTGTTGGATTCGGGTTCGGGAGATTCTCGGAATGGCTTCCTAGCGTCTTCGGTGTGCCAGCAAGTGCAACGAAGTCCCTGCGGGTGGCCGTCCTGGCGGATTCCGACACTCGGTGGAAGTGGGGAGCGCTCACCGCGAAGCGTCTCATCCCCGGCGACACCGATGGTCCGGGCGTCCGGCTCGACGGCTACCTCCTGCGCGGCCGCGCCACCCCCACCGCCCGCCAGCTCCAGGAAGTCGGCGTCCACGCGGACTCGCTCCGCGAGGTGACGACCGTCGAGTTCCTGAGAGAGATGGAACAGCAGTCGTACGACATCCTCGTCCTCTCGCTCGTCGGCGGCGGGGTGCAGGCCATGCTGCACGGGCTGCGCAGCGCCTGGGCCGGCCGGGAGAAGCGGCCCGTCGTCGTCACCGGCTACGTCGGCGTCGTCTACGAGAAGCTCGCCGACGGCCTGCTGCTGCGGCACGGCGCGGACCTCGTCCTCGCCAACTCCCGCCAGGACGCCGACCGTTTCCGGGCGGTGTACGACGGCGTCGGCGCCGACTCCTCGTCGGTGACCGAGGTCGCGCTGCCGTTCCTCGGCGGGGCGCCCTACGAAGGCGAACACGACCCCTACACCGTGGTGTTCGCCGCCCAGCCCTCGGTCCCGGACAGCCGCAGGGACCGTACCTACCTGCTCAACCGGCTGATCCAGCACGCCCGCAAGCACCCCGAGCGGGAGGTGCTGCTCAAGCTGCGCTCCAAGCCCGGCGAGCACACCACCCACATCGAGGAACTCCCGTACCAGAAGCTGGTCCAGGGCAAGGACGTGCCCGCCAACTTCCAGCTGGTGTACGGCCACATGGGCGAGGTGCTCGACCGCACCGACCTGCTTGTCACGATGAGCTCGACGGCCGCCCTGGAGTCCCTGCACCGCCGGATCCCGACCGTGGTCCTCACCGACCTCGGCATCCGCGAGGCGCTCGGCAACCACCACTTCGTCGGCTCCGGCTGCCTCGCCTCCTGGGACCAGCTCGACGCCGGACACCGCCCGGTGCCCGACGCCGAGTGGGTCTCGCGGCAGGGTGTCGCGGCCGACGGCACGTACGCCACCGCCTTCGACGCGGCCCGCGAACGCATCGCGAAGCTGCTCGGCCGGCCCGGGGGGCTGCCGCCCCTCACCCCCTACTACACACCCGAGACCGCGTCCGGTTACCTGCCCGGCATCCTGGCCCGCCACCACCTCGGCCCCGACGGCGTCCCGCTTCCGGGCGCGCCCGCCGCCGACCGGGCCCCGGGCCCCGTCCGCCAGATCGTGCGCCGGGCCGCACGCGGCGCCTACCGCCACGGCGTCCAGCGGGTGGCCCCCGTGATCCGACGAATGGGAGAGCTGTGAGCGACCGGATCCCGCGGCAAGCGTCACTTGCCGAAGCATCTGAAGGAACAGAGCCGATGTCCCACCCCGAAGCCGCCGTAGTGCCCCGCGTCCTCGCCGTGATCCCCGCCCGGGGCGGCTCCAAGGGCGTGCCCGCCAAGAACCTCGCCCCGGTCGGCGGCGTCCCGCTGGTCGCCCGCGCGGTCCGCGAGTGCGTCGCCTCCCGCCTGGTGACCGACGTGGTCGTCTCCACCGACGACCAGGCGATCGCCGCGGCCGCCCGCTCGGCCGGCGCCGAGGTGGTGCTGCGCCCCGCCGCCATCGCCGGCGACACCGCCACCTCCGAGGCCGCCGTCCTGCACGCCATGGACGCCCACGAGGCGCTGCACGGCGCCACCGTGGACGTGGTCCTGCTCGTGCAGTGCACCAGCCCGTTCATCGTCCGCGAGGACCTCGACGGGGTGGCCGCCGCGGTCGTCGAGAACGGCGCCGACACGGCCCTGACCGTGGCCCCCTTCCACGGCTTCGTCTGGCGCGACGAGGTGGACGCCCCGGTGCCGGTGGGCGCCGACTCGGCCGCGGTGAGCGGCGGCACGGGCGTCAACCACGACAAGTCCTTCCGGCCCCGCCGCCAGGACCGCCCCCAGGACTTCCTGGAGACCGGCGCCGCCTACGCGATGCGCGCGGACGGCTTCCGCGAGCACCGGCACCGCTTCTTCGGCCACACCGAGCTGGTGCGCACCGACCCCGCACGGGTCCTGGAGATCGACGACCCGCACGACCTCGCGCGCGCCCGCGCCCTGGCCCCGCTCTTCGACGCGGACCGCCCCGGCGCACTCCCGACCGCCGACGACGTCGACGCGGTCGTACTGGACTTCGACGGCACCCAGACCGACGACCGGGTGCTGATCGACGCCGATGGAAAGGAGTTCGTCTCCGTGCACCGCGGCGACGGACTCGGCATCGCCGCCCTGCGCAAGAGCGGGCTGAAGATGCTGATCCTCTCCACGGAGCAGAACCCGGTCGTCGCCGCCCGGGCCCGGAAGCTACAGATTCCGGTCCTGCACGGCATCGACCGCAAGGACCTCGCACTCAAGCAGTGGTGCGAGGAGCAGGGCATCGCTCCCGAGCGCGTGCTCTACGTCGGAAACGACGTCAATGACCTCCCGTGCTTCGCCGTAGCCGGCTGGCCCGTGGCGGTCGCGAGCGCCCACGACGTCGTACGCGGCGCCGCACGCGCGGTCACCACCGTCCCGGGTGGCGACGGCGCGATCCGAGAGATCGCCAGCTGGATCCTCGGCCCCTCTCTCGATTCCCTCCCGAAGTAAGGACACCCCACAGTCATGAGCAACTCCCGTCTGCGCACGTTCGGTACCCGTGAGGTCGGCCCCGGTCAGCCCGTCTACATCTGCGGCGAGATCGGCATCAACCACAACGGTGAGCTGGAGAACGCCTTCAAGCTGATCGACGTGGCCGCCGAGGCCGGCTGTGACGCCGTCAAGTTCCAGAAGCGCACCCCGGAGATCTGCACCCCGCGCGACCAGTGGGACATCGAGCGCGACACCCCCTGGGGCCGCATGACCTACATCGACTACCGCCACCGCGTGGAGTTCGGTGAGGACGAGTACCGCCAGATCGACGAGTACTGCAAGAGCAAGAACATCGCGTGGTTCGCGTCCCCGTGGGACACCGAGGCCGTCGCCTTCCTGGAGAAGTTCGACGTCCCCGCCCACAAGGTCGCCTCCGCGTCCCTCACGGACGACGAGCTGCTGAAGGCCCTGCGCGCCACCAACCGCTCGGTCATCCTCTCCACCGGCATGTCCACCCCGAAGCAGATCCGCCACGCGGTCGAGGTCCTGGGCAGCGACAACATCCTGCTCTGCCACGCCACCTCCACCTACCCGGCGAAGGCCGAGGAGCTCAACCTCCGCGTGATCAACACGCTGGAGAAGGAGTACCCGAACGTCCCGATCGGCTACTCCGGCCACGAGACCGGCCTGCAGACCACCCTCGCCGCGGTCGCCCTCGGCGCCACCTTCGTCGAGCGCCACATCACCCTGGACCGCGCCATGTGGGGCTCCGACCAGGCCGCCTCCGTCGAGCCGCAGGGCCTGACCCGCCTGGTCCGCGACATCCGCACCATCTCGGCCTCCCTGGGCGACGGCGTCAAGAAGGTCTACGACTCCGAGCTCGGCCCGATGAAGAAGCTCCGCCGCGTCACCGGTGTCGTCGCCGAGGCGGAGATCGCCGCGGCTGCCGGCGAGCCGGTCCAGGTCTGACTGTTTTGTTACGACGACGGGACGGTCGTACGTCGATGAGCCCCCGCGCCGGGAACACCGGCCCCCACACACTCGCGTTCGTCGAGAGTCCGGTGCAGCTGCTGAACGTGCTGGAGTGGGCGCATGTCCATGCCCTGCGCGGGTCGGCGGAGCCGCTGCCGACCGTGCCAGGCCAGGTACGGCGCTCGGTGTCCGGCATAGCTGCGCCAGGCGCGGAACTCACGGTCGTCGTCCTGTCCCCGACGGACCCCATGACCCGGGGCCAGCTGCGCCGCATGGCGGACCTGGCCCGGGACGAGGGATACCGGGTCCGCTGGGAGGAGGCGCGGGGCGGCACCACCGCCCCCTTCCAGACGATCGGCGGCCTGGCGGGCTCGCTCCGCCGGGCCGACCGGATCGTGATGGGCGACCCCTTCTCCCGCTACGTACAACTCCTGCTGACCATCACCCGCGCCCGTGACCTGGTCGTGGTCGACGACGGCACGGCGACGATGGAGTTCGTCGCCCAGCTGGCGCGCGGCGAACGCCTGGTCCGCTGGCACCGCAAGGGCGGCCGCCCCGGCGCCCGGGACCTGCTCTTCGCGCCGGTCTCCTCGTCCGCCCGCCGCCGCCTCACCCCGAGCGACCGCCGACGCGTCGAGGTCTTCTCCTCCATGCCGATGACGGAGACCCCGGCGGGGGTGACGGTCACCGCGAACGACTTCGGCTGGACCCGCGCCCGCTTCGGGCCGCCGCGCATCACCAAGGGCGCCGACATGGTCGGCACCTCCCTGGTGGAGACCGGTGTCGTGGACGGCGACCGCTACCTGGAGGCCGTCCAGAACCTGGCCAAGGCCCACGGCGCGACCCGCTACTTCGCGCACCGCCGCGAGAGCACCGAGAAACTCCACCGGCTGGCCGCCGAGACGGGCCTGGAGATAGTCCGCCCGGACCTCCCCCTGGAACTGATCGCCCGCCGCGGCCCCATCGGCCGTACGATCCTGAGCTTCCCGTCGACCGTCGTCCACACCCTGCCCCTGGCCCTGGTGGGCACGGGCGTCCGGGTGGCCGTCTGCGACATCGACCCGACGTGGCTGACCGAGAACGCGTCACCGCGGGCGCAGGGGTTCCTTTCCGGGGTCACCGGAACGGCGAAGGACGTGCACAGGCTGGCGGCGGTGACGAGCCCGGCATAGGCGGCGGCTCACAAGACGGTGATCACGGCTCTGCCGCGGGCGTGGCCCTGTTCCGGGTGACGTACGCCCGCGGTCGGGCCGGCGGGCGGGCAGGCCCGGCCGATCGCGGGGGCGCGCATGAGTCGCAGACGGGGCGGGGCTGTGACCGTGCTCACACCGTCCGTCGTCACATCCCCTTCACGGGGTCCGTCAGTGCAGTGACAGCGACACAGAAGCGCTCACTGAGGAGACGGCGATGGCAACACGTTCGATCACGGCAGAGGTTCCGATGACCCCCCGGATGTTCGACGATCCCGCACAGCTCGTCCCCGAGTTGGCGGACGTGTCGGCGGCGCTGTTCCGGGCCACCGGCAACGGCTCGGTACCGCGCCCGACGATCGGCCTGGTCCAGCTGCGGGCCGGTCAGATCGTCGGCAGTACGTACCTGACCGTCCTGCACACGGGTTTCCTGCGGAAGGCCGGGGAGGGGGAGGAGCGGATCACGTCGGTGGCGTCGTGGCAGGACTCGCCGTACTTCACGGCCGCGGAACGCGCCGCGCTGGCCCTGACGGAGGCGGTACTCCAGCCCTCGGCGGACGGCGAGCGGGTCCCCGACGACCTCTACGCGCAGGCGGCCGAGGTTTACGATCCGAAGGCCCTCGCCACCCTGATGTTCGTTATCGGCCAGGTCAACTTCTTCATCCCGATCGCCCTGATCGCCAAGCCGGTACCGGGGCGGGCGTTCAACGCACCGTGGAAGTGAGCCGCGGGGGCCTGCTCAGCCCGGCTGTGGTGACGGTGTCACCCGATGCCGTGGCGCAGACACTGCGGGCGGGGTTCGGCGACGGCCGGTGCGAGACGTGGTTCTCCAGCTCGTCCGGTCGCCTGCCGGTCTTCCTGACCAACGGGGTGCGTGCGTCGGTCTCGT
This sequence comes from Streptomyces sp. NPDC054770, assembly GCF_053611985.1. NCBI lineage: Bacteria > Bacillati > Actinomycetota > Actinomycetes > Kitasatosporales > Streptomycetaceae > Streptomyces > Streptomyces sp. NPDC054770. The sequence goes on along the minus strand of NZ_JBSHBL010000004.1, from coordinate 51,502 downwards.
TGCTGGAAGGCGAGGGCGAACCGGGCGAACACGCCGTTGACCCCGGCGCCACCGGATCGAGGGGCGCTGGCCGACGGACGCACACTCGGTCAACGATTGCTGACCGCTGCGGGGGCGTCCTTGAGAGCGGTGAGGAATCGGGTGAAGGGGGAGGGTGAGAAGGCGAGGATGCCGGCGGTGGGGTCCTTGGAGTCGCGGATGGATATGCGGGTGGGAGAGTTCGCTATCTCTACGCAGGAGTCGCCGTCGCCGAAGCTTGAGTAGGACGACTTGTGCCAACGGTCGGGGACGGGCATCAGAGATCCTTCGCCACGCGGTTGATCAAGTCTCGTGACTTGTCGGGGTTGAGCGACGCGGCTTCCAGTTTTCGGAGGAGTGTTCGAAGAGCGGCGAGTTGGCCGTCGGAATCGATGTACGCCGCGCCGTTGGGGCCGTCTCGTACGACCGTGTCCAGCTTGGATACGGTGCCGCCCGCATACAGCATGGCACTCGCGGCGCCTGCGAACCCTTCCTCGGCGAAGGGGATGACCCGCACCGTGACGTTGTCCGCCTCGGAGACCTCCAGCACCTCTTGGAGTTGGGCTCGCGAGGCTGTGCGGTCGCCGACCATGATGCGCAGTGCCGCCTCGTGGATGATGGCGTCGAAGGGCGTGCGGTCGAGGACCGCCTTGCGTCGCAGCCGGTGCTGCACACGCAACTCCAGCTCCGTATGGGGCAGTTCCGGGATGCGGTAGGAGTAGACGGCGCGGGCGTAGTCCTCGGTCTGGAGCATGCCGGGGATGTACAGAAACTGTGCCTCTCGCAGGAACGTAGCGTGGTGTTCCAGTTCGGCGAGATCGAGGAAGGGCGCCGGCAGCAGGTTCCGGTACTCCTCCCACCAGCCTCGTGTGCGGTCCTTCGTCATGGCCACGAGAGCCTCGATCAACTCGCCGTCGGGGCAGATGTAGTTGGCGGCGAGAAGGCGTAGCCGTTTCTCGCTCACCCCGGCCAGGCCGGACTCGATCTGACTGATCTGCGGTGCGTTCACCCCGAGCAGTACAGCGGCCTCCCGCGACGTGAGGCCTGCCGCGTCCCGCAACCTGCGCAGTTCGACCGCCAACCGCAGCTGGCGCGCCGTTGGCTCGATCCTCTTTGTCACCGACGGGGCCTCCCCATACGCCGTCAAACGCGACTCGTTCGGGGCTAGATTACGCGACCGGCTTGCGAGATCTAAATATTGCCCCCTACCGTCAGTGATGCAACGGACACGCTATGGAAGTGCACCGCACCGTAGCTGTGCGGCGATGCCACCGTGCGTGAAATCCCCTTCATCTGACCGGAGTTGATGACGCATGCCCGAGACCTGGGACTACACGCTCTCCATCCCCAACGACCTCAGAGCGGTGACGATCTGCCGCCGCACCCTGCGGCTGATCCTGACGATGCACGGCTTGATCGGCTTGGTGGACACGGCGGAGCTGCTGGCTGCGGAACTGGTCTCGAATGCCGTGCGGCATACCAAGGGGCCGTCCGCTTTGAGGGTCCGGCGTTCCCCGGAGGGCACCGTGTGGATCGGGGCGTGGGATGCGGATCCCGTGCCTCCGAAGCCGCCGGGGTCGTTGGGGGCGGTGGCGGGCCTTGAAGAGGCGGGGCGGGGGTTGGGGCTGGTGGTGGCGTGTGCGGACTGCTGGGGGTGGCAGCCGTCGGCTCGGTTCGGGGAGCGGGGCAAGTTCGTGTGGTGTGAGCTGGCGGTGGCGTGATGGTGGGGTCGTCGCATGAGGCGTTGCATCGGATCTTCCAGAAGGATCCGGGGTTGCTGACGCATGCGTTACAGCGGGTGCTGGGCGTTCCGTTTCCCGAGACACGGGAGATCGCGGCGATGAACGTGGATCTGACGGAGATCGAGCCGATCGAGCGTCGGGTGGACACGTTGTTGCGGGCGGAGACGGACGAGGGGACGTATCTCCTGGTCGTCGAGTCGAAGGGAAAGGCGGACGATCGTAAGCGGGGGAGCTGGCCGTACTACCTGTCGTACCTGTACGAGAAGTACCGGTGTGAGCCGGTGCTGATCGTGATCACGCAGAGCAGTGCGACGGCGAAGTGGGCGGCGCAGCCGATCCAGCTCGGCTTGCGGGGGTGGGAGTCGCTGACGGTGCGTCCGCTGGTGCTGGGGCCGGACAACGTGCCGGTGATCGCGGATGTGCGGGAGGCCGAGGAGGACGTACCTCTTGCGGTGCTGTCGGCCATGACGCATGGGCGGGGCAGGCAGGCCCCGGCCATACTGGAGTCGCTGGCAGCCGCCCTGAAGACCATCGACCGTGACAGTGCCGCGGTGTTCGTGCAGTTCGTCGATTCGTGCCTGGTAGATCCCCGGGCGAAGCAGATGTGGAGGGACCTGATGACGGCGATCCAGTACTTCTGGCGGCACCCGCTGGCGGAACAGGTGCGTGAGGAAGGCCGGGAGGAAGGCCGGGAGCAGGGGCGGGTTCAGGAGCGTGCCGAGATGGTGCTGCGGCTCCTGGAGTGGCGCGGTGTTCCGGTGAGTGACTCGGTGCGTGAGCGGGTGGATGCCTGCACCGATCTGGACCGGCTCGAAATCTGGGCCCAGCGTGCCATGCACGTCACGGATGCCGCGGAGCTGTTCGTCGAGGAGTGAACGCCTGGGCCGCACGCTTCCCCGCAGCGTCGTGCCTCCGCGAGCCGCGTCAACGGCGCTGCGCGTCGCCTTCGGCGATGACCCTTCGGGCCACCCTTGACCCGGCTCGCTCCGGCACGGGTGAGAAGCGAGCGGGCGGCCTGGGAAGGCGGGGGCCCGGCCGGGGTTCGCGGGCGCCGGGCGCTGGAGGCTCGCCGTCGGTCGACGGGTGCCGGCGCGCCGCGCATGCACGCCGGGGGCTCGGGCGGCTTGCGGTGGGTGGTGATTGGCGGATGTGTGTTGTCGGGGGAGCGGAGGGTGTGGGGGCTGGTGACACGAATCCTCCGATCGAAGGGTCGGCCGTGGGCTGAGGGGGCGGGGCGGGCGCGGCGGTAGGTGTCCCCTGGGCCCGGCTGGGAAGTCGGGGGGTACAGCCTGCTGCGGATGGTCGTGGCGTGACGGAGGGCGGTCTCAGGTGCGTACCGTCGGAGTGGAGGAAGAGCTTCTGCTCGTCGACCCGGAGACGGGGCAGCCCCGGGCGCTGGCGGCTGCGGTGCTGGCGCGGGCGGCGTTGGCCGATCCGGGGCAGGACGTGTTCGAGAAGGAGCTCTACGGGCAGATGCTGGAGTTCGCCACCCATCCGCAGTCGGACATGGCGGAGCTGGGGGAGGAGATCATCCGGTGCCGCAAGGAGGCCGCCCGGCTGGCCGGGGAGCTCGGGTGTACCGTCGTCGCGCTCGCCGCGTCGCCGCTGCCCGTCAGCCCCTCCATCAGTGTGAACCGGCGCTACCAGTGGCTGGCCGAGCAGTACGGCATCGCCACCCGGGACCAGCTGGTGTGCGGTTGCCATGTGCACGTGGCCGTGGGGTCCGACGAGGAGGGCGTGGCGGTGCTGGACCGGTTGCGGCCGTGGCTGCCGGTGCTTGTCGCGATCAGCGCCAACTCGCCGCTGTGGCAGGGCAACGACACCGGGTACGCCAGCTACCGCAGCCAGGTGTGGTCGCGCTGGCCGTCCGCCGGTCCGGTGGAGCTCTTCCGGTCCGCGGAGCGGTACCACCGGCTGGTCGCGGACATGGTGGCCACCGGCGTCATCCTGGACGAGGGGATGGCCTACTTCGACGCCCGGCTGGCCCGGCGTTATCCGACCGTGGAGATCCGGGTCGCGGATGTCTGCCTGCGGGCCGGGACCGCGGTGCTGGTGGCCACTCTCGCCCGGGCGCTGGTGGAGACGGCGGCGCGGGAGTGGCGGGAGGGGCGGGAGGCCGTCGACCACGGGGTGGGGTTGCAGCGGCTGGCCGGCTGGCGGGCCGCGCGGTCGGGGCTCGGCGGGGAACTGCTCGATCCCGGCACCCTGCGGCCCCGTGCGGCACCCGCCGTAGTGGACGCCCTGCTCGCGCACACCAGGGACGCCCTCGCCGGCAGCGGTGACCTGGCGGCCGTGGCGGAGGGCGTGGAGCGGTTGCTGCGGTGCGGCAACGGCGCCGACGAGCAGCGGGAGCTGCTGGCGACGGCCGGGAGCCTGCGCGACGTCGTCACGGGGTGCGTGCAGCGCACCCAGGAGTGACGCCCGCCCCCCACCCTGCCCCCGTGCCCCCATGCCTCGCCCGGCGCCCCTCAGCCCGGCTTGCGGGCCAGGACGAACGCCCGGGGCCACTTCTCCGACTCCACCGGCTCCCGGATCAGGGTCGCCGCCACCTCCAGGCCCGCCTTGACCAGCATGTCGCCCACCGCGTACGCGGGACGCCAGTAGTAGCGCAGGTCGATCTCGCGGCCGAAGCGTTCGGAGAGGTGGAGGCCGGGCGGCTCGCCCTTCTGGAAGGCCAGCAGGACGTGGCCGCCGGGGACCAGGGTGCGGTGGAAGCCGGCGAAGGTCGCCGGGAGGTGGTCGTCCGGGACGTGGATGATCGAGTAGAGGGCGAGGATGCCGCCGAGGGTCTCGTCGGGCAGCTCCAGGGACGTCATGGAGCCCCGGTGGAAGCGGACGGCGGGGTGGGCCTCGCGGGCCAGGTCGACCATGGCGGGGGAGAGGTCGATACCGAAGGCCGGGACTCCCAGGTCGTGCAGATGGGCGGTGATGTCGCCCGGGCCACTGCCCAGGTCGGCGACCGGGGCGGTGCCGTTCGCCTTCACCAGTGCGGCGAACGCGGCGATCATCGACATGTCCACCGGCCGTTCGGGCAGGCCGGGGAAGGCGGCGGTGTAGTCCTTGGCGATCGTGTCGTAGGACGTACGGGTGGTCTGTATGAAGTCGGGGGTCTCCGGGTCCGTCACGGTCGCGCACGCTACCGGGCGGACGCGGTCCGCGTGGCGAAGTCGCGGTTGCGGCTCGATCCCGTTTCGGTGGATGGACAGGACCGGCGTGATCGTCGCCAGGCGTGGTATGCGTGGAAGAGGAAACATAGGTGTTACCCAGCCACGTCCGAGGTCATGCGTCCGCGGTCAGATTTTCTTCCCCTAACGGGCTGAACTTTTGTTGATCTCGGGTCAGTTGACCCTTCGGGCGTCCTACCCTTCAGAGGGTGAACCAATTGATGTCCACAGAGACCGAGGCCGACCTTCCCGGGGATGTGCTCCCCGGCGTGCTCAGCGAGGAACTGCACGCCGAACTCGTCGCCTTCCGCCGCGACCTGCACATGCATCCCGAACTAGGGAACCAGGAGTTCCGCACCACAGCCGCCATCAAGGAACGGCTGGAAAAGGCCGGTCTCCGGCCGCGTGTCCTCCCGTCGGGGACCGGGCTCATCTGTGACATCGGACCGGTCGGGGACGGGCTTCCGGTGCTCGCCCTGCGCGCGGACATCGACGCCCTGCCGATCCCGGACATGAAGACCGAGTGCGCGTACCGGTCCACCGTGCCGGACCGGGCGCATGCCTGTGGGCATGACGTGCATACGACAGTGGTGCTGGGCGCCGGACTGGTGCTCGCCGACCTGCACGAGCGGGGGCAGCTGCCGCGGCCCGTGCGGCTGCTCTTCCAGCCCGCCGAGGAGGTGCTGCCCGGCGGCGCCGCGGACGCCATCGAGGCCGGCGTGCTGGACGGGGTGGGGCGGATCATCGCCGTGCACTGCGACCCCCGCGTGGACGTGGGGCGGATCGGGCTCAGGACCGGCGCCATCACCAGCGCCTGCGACCGCATCGAGGTGGCCCTGGACGGCCCCGGCGGGCACACCGCACGGCCGCATCTGACCACCGACCTGGTCACCGCCGCCGCCCGGGTCGCCGTCGACGTGCCCGCGCTCATCGGGCGGCGCGTGGACACCCGCAGCGGGCTCGCCGTGACCTGGGGCCGGATCGAGTGCGGGCACGCGCCCAACGTGATCCCCCAGCACGCCGAGCTGTCCGGGACCGTGCGCTGCCTGGACCTGGAGGCCTGGCGGACGGCGCCGGACGTCGTGCACGCGGCGATCGACGAGATCGCGACCCTGCACCGGGCCAAGTCCGAGATCAACTACGTGCGCGGGGTGCCGCCGGTCGTCAACGACCCGGTGATCACCGAGCTGCTGCGGGACGCGATGACCGCCCGGCGCGGCACCGAGTCCATCGAGACCACCGAGCAGAGCCTCGGCGGCGAGGACTTCTCCTGGTACCTGGAGCACGTGCCGGGCGCGCTGGCGCGGCTCGGGGTGCGCACGCCGGGCGAGCGGACCGCGCGCGATCTGCACCAGGGCGACTTCGACGCCGACGAGCGCGCCATCACCGTCGGTGTGGAGCTGTTCACGGCCGCCGCCCTGATCGACGCGACCATGTAGTCGTACCGGCGGAAGTCGTATCAGACGGCGGGAGAAACGGTCAGCTTGCCGCACCCGCCGCCGTACGGCCCACAGGGGGCGAAGGAGTGTCCGATCGGCACCCCTTCGCCCCCTTGTGTCACCCTGCCGTAACCGTTGGTCTCTGCTTGTAACCCGGAGTCGGCACGGTTCGATAACGGCCCGGAGAAACCCCGTTCCCCTCCCCTTCTACGCGCGTTACTGTGCGCCGAAATCGCCACCGAGGGTGGACGGTTGGGGAAGCGGACCGATGACGGTGCCGTGGGGACGAAGGGGTGCTTGCTGTGCGTTATATCTCGGGTCGGAAAACTCGGTTCTCCCAAGCTGCGGTGACCGTTGCCGTCATCGCCCTCGCGGCCGCCGGATGCGGCAAGTCCAGCCAGGACAGTGGCGGGACGAGCACCACCTCGTCCGGCAAGTACAACGGCAAGGGCATCGGTCTCGCCTACGACATCGGCGGCAAGGGCGACCAGTCCTTCAACGACGCCGCCTACGCCGGCTTCCAGAAGGCCGAGAAGGACTTCGGCATCAGCGGCCGGGACATCGAGCCGCAGGACGGCGAGTCCGACGCGGACAAGGTGCAGCGCCTCGACACGCTGGCCAGGGCCGGCTACAACCCGATCATCGGGGTCGGCTACTCCTACGCGCCCGCGGTCAAGGAGGTCGCGGCCAAGTACCCCAAGATCACCTTCGGCATCATCGACGACAACGAGGTGACGGCCTCCAACGTCGTCGACATGGTCTTCGCGGCGGAGCAGTCGTCGTACCTCGCGGGTGTCGCCGCGGCCTCCGCCACCAAGAAGGACCACATCGGCTTCATCGGCGGCGTGGACGTACCGCTCATCCACACCTTCGAGGCGGGCTTCGACCAGGGCGCCAAGTCGGTCGACCCGAAGATCAAGATCGAGTCGCAGTACCTGACCCAGACGGCCCAGGAGGGCGGCTTCTCCAGCCCCGACAAGGGCAAGGCCGCGGCGCAGGGGCAGATCGACGCCGGTGCGGACGTCATCTACCACGCGGCCGGTCTCTCCGGCCAGGGCGTGATCGAAGCCGCCGCCACCGCCAAGGTGTGGGCGATCGGCGTCGACTCCGACCAGTACAGCCAGAGCGCGCTCGCCAAGTACAAGGACTACATCCTCGGCTCCGCGCTGAAGAACGTCGGCGGCGCCGTGTACGACCTGGTCAAGTCGGTCCACGAGGGCAAGCCGGAGAGCGGTGTCGTCAACGGCACCCTGAAGACCGGTGGCGTCGGCTTCGCGGACACCAACCCGAAGTACAAGGCTCTGACCAAGGTCGTCGCCGCCGTCGACAAGGCCAAGCAGGACATCATCGACGGCAAGGTCACCGTCAACACCAAGTAATGCGACATATATATAAGGCCGGGTGATCACCCGGCCTTGTACGGACGGGCGGTGGACGGCCGGAGGTGGGCCGCCCACGCGCCGTTGCAGTTCCCGCGCCCCTTGCCTACCGCAAGGGGCGCAGTGCTGTGCGTAGCCTTGGCCGTGACTGTGGCCACAGCTAGATAACGGACCGGACATTGGGGGTTTTCCGTCTGGTCTACGCGCGTTACGCTGCCGCGGAACCAGCGCCTGGTTTGGGCGCTTGCACGAAGGAGTCTCGTTCCATGCGCCGGGTGTCCCGTATTGCCGTTGCAGGCGTTGCAACCGCAGCCCTCGCCGTCACCGTTTCAGCGTGCGGCAGCTCGTCCAGCTCGTCCACCGGCAAGGGGGGCGCGTCCAAGGGTGTCGGCCTCGCCTACGACGTCGGCGGCAAGGGTGACCAGTCCTTCAACGACGCCGCCTACGCCGGCTTCCAGAAGGCCAACAAGGAGTTCGGCGTCACCGGCCGGGACATCGAGCCGCAGGACGGCGAGTCCGACGCGGACAAGGTGCAGCGCCTGGAGACCCTGGCCCGCGCCGGCTACAACCCGGTGATCGGTGTCGGCTTCGCCTACGCGCCCGCCGTCAAGGAGGCCGCCGCGAAGTACCCGAAGGTCAGCTTCGGCATCATCGACGACAACGAGGACCAGGCGAGCAACGTCGCCGACATGGTCTTCCACGAGGAGCAGTCCTCGTACCTGGCCGGCGTCACCGCCGCGCTGACCACCAAGTCCAACACCGTCGGCTTCATCGGCGGCGTGGACGTCCCGCTGATCCACAAGTTCGAGGCGGGCTTCGAGCAGGGCGTCAAGGACACCAAGAAGAACATCACGGTCAAGGCCCAGTACCTGACCCAGACCGCCCAGGAGGGCGGCTTCTCCAGCCCCGACAAGGGCGAGGCCGCCGCCGAGGGCCAGATCGGCGCCGGTGCCGACGTGGTCTACGCCGCCGCCGGTCTCTCCGGCCAGGGCGTCATCAAGGCCGCCGCCGCGCACAAGGTGTGGGCGATCGGCGTCGACTCCGACCAGTACAACCAGGCCGCGCTGTCGAAGTACAAGAACTACATCCTGACCTCGGCCCTCAAGAACGTCGAGGGCGCGGTGTACGACCTCGCCAAGTCCGTCATCAAGGACAAGAAGCCGCTGTCCGGCGAGATCCGCGGCTCCCTGAACAACGGCGGCGTCGGCCTGGCCGACTCCAACCCGGTCTTCAAGAACAACGCCACCCTGCAGGCCGCGCTCAAGAAGGCCGAGGCCGGCATCAAGGACGGCTCCATCACGGTCAAGACCTCCTGACTCAGGGGTCATGGCCTTGTCGTAGGCATGGTCAAAAGAACGCTGTAATGGCAGCGTTACGGCCACGGAACGGGGTGCGGGAAGGATGACCTTCCCGCGCCTCTGCCATAGATCCGGCACCTTCGGACGGTCTACGGCAGGGACACACCTCGTTCGCGCGGCAGAATGCTCGGAACGGATCGAGAGCAGCAAAAGCTCGGTCAGGTCCGGGCACTATTTAAAGCAGGGGCGCTACGCGCGTAGAGCGGCCCCTTTCCCTAGGAGAGTGCGCCATCGACGCGTCCAGCAGCCCTCCGCTCACCGCAGAGACGACAGCCGCGGTCGAGCTGGCGGGGATCACCAAGCGATTCCCGGGTGTCGTAGCCAACCACGACATCCACCTGTCCGTCCGCAAGGGCACCGTGCATGCCCTGGTCGGTGAGAACGGGGCCGGCAAGTCGACCCTGATGAAGATCCTCTACGGCATGCAGAAGCCGGACGAGGGCACCATCACGGTCGACGGCGAGCAGGCCGCCTTCTCGTCCCCGGCCGACGCCATCGCGCGCGGCATCGGCATGGTCCACCAGCACTTCATGCTGGCGGACAACCTGACGGTGCTCGAGAACGTCGTGCTCGGCAGCGAGAAGCTCTACGGCATCGGCGGCAACGCCCGGAAGAAGATCAAGGAGATCTCCGACCGCTACGGCCTCGGCATCCGCCCGGACGCCCTGGTCGAGGACCTCGGCGTCGCCGACCGGCAGCGCGTGGAGATCCTCAAGGTCCTCTACCGCGGCGCCAAGACCCTGATCCTCGACGAGCCCACCGCGGTCCTGGTCCCGCAGGAGGTCGACGCACTCTTCGACAACCTGCGCGAGCTGAAGTCCGAGGGCCTGTCGGTCATCTTCATCTCCCACAAGCTCGGCGAGGTGCTGTCCGTCGCCGACGACATCACCGTCATCCGGCGCGGTACCACCGTCGGCACCGCGATCCCCTCCGAGACCACCCCCCGCCAGCTCGCCGAGCTGATGGTCGGCAGCGAGCTGCCCACCCCGGAGACCGCCGAGTCCACCGTCACCGACAAGGCCGTCGTCACGGTGAAGAACCTCACCGTCTACGCCGGCGGCGGCATCGCCTCCCTCGGCGAGGTCGGCGCCCAGCCCGAGACCGCGACGGTCGGCTCGGCCGGCGCCACGGCACGCGGCGACGTCCTCGACGAGGCCACCACCCCCGGCGCCGCCAAGCGCGTCCTCGACGACGTCTCCTTCACCATCCACGCCGGCGAGGTCATGGGCATCGCGGGTGTCGAGGGCAACGGCCAGACCGAGCTGATCGACGCGCTCATCGGCACCAAGCACGCCGACTCCGGCGCGATCGAGTTCCTCGGCGAGGACATCACCGGCTGGCAGACCCGCAAGCGGCGGGAGTCCGGCGTCGGCTACATCCCCGAGGACCGGCACCGCCAGGGCCTGCTCCTGGAGTCCCCGCTCTGGGAGAACCGCATCCTCGGCCACGTCACCGAGAAGCCCAACGCGAAGGGCTTCTGGCTGGACATCAAGGGCGCCCAGGCCGACACCCGCCGGATCGTCGAGGAGTTCGACGTCCGCACCCCCGGCATCGACGTCACCGCCGCCTCGCTCTCCGGCGGCAACCAGCAGAAGCTGATCGTCGGCCGCGAGATGAGCCACAACCCGAAGTTCCTGATCGCCGCCCACCCCACCCGCGGTGTGGACGTCGGCGCGCAGGCGCAGATCTGGGACCGCATCCGGGAGGCCCGCCGTGAGGGCCTCGCGGTGCTCCTGATCTCCGCCGACCTGGACGAGCTGATCGGCCTGTCGGACACCCTGCGGGTGATCTACGACGGGAAGCTGGTCGCCGACGCCGACCCGGCCACGATCACCCCGGAGGAGCTGGGCTCCGCCATGACGGGTGCCGCGTCCGGCCACCTGGAACACGTAGACACCGCCCCAGAAGAACACGAAGGCGCCGCTGGTCCGGAGGACGAGGCCCGATGAAGAAGTTCGACAAGGAGCGGGTGCTCCTCGCGGTGGCCGGCCCGGTCATCGCGCTCGTCCTGGCGATCGCGCTGACGTCGATCGTGCTGCTGGCCTCGAACCGCAACCCGTTCGAGCCGTACGTGCTGATGCTCCAGCAGCTGCCGTACTCGGACATCCAGGTCCTGATCATCAACCAGGCGGCGATGTACTACATCGCGGCCATCGCGGTCGCCCTCGGCTTCCGCATGAACCTGTTCAACATCGGCGTCGACGGCCAGTACCGCCTCGCCGCCGTGATGACGGCCGTGGTCGGCGCCAACGTGGGCCTGCCCGCCTTCCTGCAGATCCCGATGCTGCTCCTGGTCGCCATGTTCACCGGCGCCTTCTGGGCCGGTATCGCGGGCGTCCTCAAGGTCACCCGGGGGGTCAGCGAGGTCGTCTCCACGATCATGCTGAACGCCATCGCCACCAGCGTCATCGGCTACGTCACCCTCTCCAACGTGTGGGGCGTGCAGGTCGGCAACAACATGACGACCGGCGTGATGAAGAAGTCCGGCTGGTTCCCCGGCATCAACCTGGGCTCCGACGTCGGCGACATCTACGGCATGGTCTTCGTCGCCATCGCCCTCGGCATCGGCTACTGGATCGTCCTCAACCGCACCCGCTTCGGCTTCGACCTGCGCGCCACCGGCGCCTCCGAGTCCGCCGCGGCCGCCTCCGGTGTCGACGCCAAGCGCATGGTCCTGGTCTCCATGCTGATCTCCGGCGCCGTCTCCGGCCTCGCGGGCCTCCCGCTGCTGCTCGGCGACTCCCACACCTACAGCCTCGACTTCCCGGCCGGCCTCGGCTTCACCGCCATCGGCATCGCCCTGCTCGGCCGCAACAACCCCGGCGGCATCGCCTTCGCCGCCCTGCTGTGGGCCTTCCTCGACAAGGCCTCGCCCGCCCTCGACTACGCCACCCCGGTGGCGTACGAGAAGGAGATCGCCACGATCATGCAGGGCCTGATCGTCTTCTCCGTCGTCATCTCCTACGAAGCCGTACGCCAGTGGGGCCTGCGCCGCCAGCAGCGCCAGGTCGGCGCGGAGCTCGCCGCGGCCGCCGCCCAGAACACCAAGAAGGAGGTGGCGGCCTGATGTCCACCGCGACCATCGCCAAGCCGCAGGCGAAGCAGCCCGGCAAGGGCGGCCGCCGAATGTCGCTCCCGGTACTCCTGCTGGTCATCGCGGGCGTCCTGATCCTGACCTCCGCCGTACGCCTGATCACCGGCGCCGACGGCATCACCTCGACCGGCCAGATGTCCACCGCGCTGCGCCTCGCCGTGCCGATCGGCCTCGCCGGTCTGGGCGGTCTGTGGGCCGAGCGCGCGGGCGTCGTCAACATCGGCCTCGAGGGCATGATGATCCTGGGCACCTGGTTCGGCGCCTGGGCCGGCTACCAGTGGGGCCCCTGGGTCGGCGTGGTCTTCGGCATCCTCGGCGGCGCGCTCGGCGCCCTGCTGCACGCCGTCGCCACCGTCACCTTCAACGTCAACCACATCGTCTCCGGTGTGGCCCTGAACATCCTCGCCCTGGGCGCCACCCGCTACCTCTCGAAGTTCACCTTCGAGAACGCCGAGGGCGGCTCCTCCAAGCAGTCCCCGCCGATCGACTCGCTCGGCCAGTTCAGCGTGCCGGGCCTGTCCGACTGGCTGAACACGCTCAACGAGAAGCACTGGTTCCTGATCTCCGACATCGCGGGCCTGGTCGGCGGTCTGCTCACCGACCTGTCCCCGCTGACGGTCGTCGCGGTCGCCCTCGTCCCGATCACCTGGTGGGTGCTGTGGCGCACCGCCTTCGGCCTGCGCCTGCGCTCCTGCGGCGAGAACCCGGTCGCGGCCGAGTCCCTCGGCGTCAACGTCTACAAGTACAAGTACATCGCGGTGCTCATCAGCGGTGGCTTCGCGGGCCTGGGCGGCGCCTTCCTCTCCATCGTCGCCTCCAACGTGTACCTGGACGGCCAGACGGCCGGCCGTGGTTACATCGGTCTCGCCGCGATGATCTTCGGCAACTGGATGCCGGGCGGCCTCGCCCTCGGCGCGGGCCTGTTCGGCTACACCGACAGCCTCAACCTGCGCGGCGGCACGGTGAACGTGCACGCCCTGATCCTGCTGATCGCGATCCTGCTGGTGTTCGGCGCCGCCTACCTGGCCTGGCGCAAGAAGTACGTCCCGGCCGCCATCACGGTCGTCATCTCGGTCCTGATGTTCATCTGGTATGCCACCACCAACGAGGTCCCGCGCCAGCTCGTGACCGCGACCCCGTACATCGTCACCCTGCTCGTCCTGTCGCTGTCCGCGCAGTCCCTGCGGATGCCGAAGGCGGACGGCCTGCCGTACCGGAAGGGACAGGGCAAGTGACCGCCGCGGCCGCCGGCTTCGACTGGGAGTCCCTGCGCGCGGAGGCCCGCGAGGCCATGTCCCACGCGTACGCCCCCTACTCCGGCTTCCCGGTCGGGGTCGCGGCCCTGGTGGACGACGGCCGCACGGTCACCGGCTGCAACGTGGAGAACGCGTCGTACGGCCTGGGCCTGTGCGCCGAGTGCGGTCTTGTCTCCCAGCTCCAGCGCACGGGCGGCGGCCGCCTCACGCACTTCACCTGCGTGGACGGCACGGGCGGGCTGCTCGTGCCGTGCGGCCGCTGCCGCCAGCTGCTCTACGAGTTCGGCGGCCCGGACCTCCTCCTGGACACCCCGGAGGGCGTCCTGCCCCTCTCCGAGATGCTGCCCCAGGCCTTCGGCCCGGCCCATCTCACCAAGTAACTCCCGTACGGCCCCTCCGCGTCCGGAGGGGCCGTACGCATCGCACTTCTTTCGAAGGGAACGCCATGGCCACCATGGACGCCATCTCCGTCATCCGCACCAAGCGGGACCGCGGTGAACTCAGCGACCAGCAGATCGACTGGGTCATCGACGCGTACACGCGAGGCGAGGTCGCCGACGAGCAGATGTCGTCGCTCGCGATGGCCATCCTCCTCAACGGCATGAACCGCCGCGAGATCGCCCGCTGGACGGCCGCGATGATCGCCTCCGGCGAGCGCATGGACTTCTCCTCCCTGTCCCGCCCGACCGCCGACAAGCACTCCACGGGCGGCGTCGGCGACAAGATCACGCTGCCGCTGGCGCCCCTCGTCGCCGCCTGCGGCGCGGCCGTCCCCCAGCTCTCCGGCCGCGGCCTCGGCCACACCGGCGGCACCCTGGACAAGCTGGAGTCGATCCCCGGCTGGCGCGCCCTGCTCTCCAACGAGGAGATGCTGTCGGTGCTGGACACCACCGGCGCGGTGATCTGCGCGGCGGGCGACGGCCTGGCCCCCGCCGACAAGAAGCTCTACGCCCTCCGGGACGTCACCGGCACGGTCGAGGCGATCCCGCTGATCGCCTCCTCGATCATGTCGAAGAAGATCGCCGAGGGCACCGGCTCCCTGGTCCTGGACGTGAAGGTCGGCACGGGCGCCTTCATGAAGACCATCGAGGACGCCCGCGAGCTGGCCTCGACCATGGTCGGCCTCGGCACCGACCACGGCGTGAAGACGGTCGCGCTCCTGACGGACATGTCCACCCCCCTCGGCCTCACGGCGGGCAACGCCCTTGAGGTCCGCGAGTCGGTGGAGGTCCTGGCGGGCGGCGGTCCCGCGGACGTTGTCGAGCTGACCATCGCCCTGGCCCGCGAGATGCTCGACGCGGCCGGCGTCCGTGACGCCGACCCGGCGAAGGCCCTTGCCGACGGCTCGGCGATGGACGTCTGGCGCCGGATGATCGCGGCCCAGGGCGGCGACCCGGACGCGGTGCTGCCGGTGGCGAAGGAACAGCACGTGATCAAGGCGCCGTCGTCCGGCGTCCTGACCCGCCTCGACGCCTACGGCATCGGCGTCGCCGCCTGGCGCCTGGGCGCGGGCCGCGCCCGCAAGGAGGACCCGGTGCAGGCGGGCGCGGGCGTCGAACTCCACGCCAAGCCCGGCGACACGGTGACGGCGGGCCAGCCCCTCCTCACCCTGCACACGGACACCCCGGAGCGCTTCGAGTACGCGCTCCAGGCGGTCGAGGGGTCCTACGACATCGCGGCGGCCGGTACGGCCTTCACCGCGTCGCCGGTGGTGCTGGAGCGCATCGCCTGACGACGGCCATGAGCGCGGCGCTGCCGGTCCGTCATCCCAGCAGCGCCGCCACGACCACCAGGACCGGCACCGACAGCACCGTCGACAGCAGGATCGAGTCGCGGGCCAGTTCCTCGCCGACGCGATAGGTGCTGGCGTAGGTGTACAGGTTCTGGGCGGCCGGCAGCGCCGAGGTCACCGTCACGTCGAGCAGGGGCGCCCCGTGCAGGTCGAAGACGGCCGATGCCAGGGCCCAGGCGGCCAGCGGTTGCCCCACCGACTTGAGGGCAACGGACAGGAACACCGGATGCCGGTCCCGGCCCCGGCCCGGCGGGGTGCTGCCGCGCAGCGAGATGCCGAAGGCGAGCAGGACCGCCGGGACGGACATGTTGCCGATCAGGGTCAGGGGGTCCATGACCGGGCCGGGCACCCGGATGCCGAGTGCCGAGACCGCGACTCCGGTGAGGGAGCCGACGGCTATCGGGTTGCGCAGCGGCGCCAGCAGCCGGCGCCACCAGGGGCCCTTCTCACCCATGCCGGCCACGTCGAGGACCGTCAGGGCGACCGGGGTGAGGACGACCACCTGGAAGAGCAGCACCGGTGCCACCAGGGACGCGTCGCCCAGCACGTACACCGCGATCGGGATGCCGAGATTGCCGGAGTTGACGTAGCTCGAGCACAGCGCGCCGATCGTCGTACGTCCCACGCCCCAGTGCCGTACGACGCCCACCGCCACGAACGCGCCCGCCGCCGCTGCCGTGCTCAGGGCCGTCACCAGGAGGCGGCTGGAGAAGATCACCGCCAGGTCGGCCTTGGCGAGGGTGGTGAAGAGCAGGGCGGGGGAGGCGACGTGGAAGGCGAGCTTGGTGAGGACCTCGCGGCCGTTCGCCCCCAGGTGACCGCCGCGGCCGAGGACATAGCCGACGGCGATGACGATTGCGATCACCGCGAAGCCGCTCAGCACCCCCTGCACGGGACCCCCTTGCGGGGGAGGAGACCGTAGGGCGTACCGGGCGCTGCTGATCCGTGGGGCATACAGCCAACCCTCTGCGCCGGTCAGGTGCAGGTCAACGTTGTGTTGCTTGTGATGCTTGTGATCTGCGCGACCGTGCGAGGGGCGGGCACGCCGTACCTACCGATGAGTTGTCAGGGCGTCACCGGTCTACCGCCTCGTGGATGCCCTGACCCCCGCCGTGCTGGTGCTGTCGGGCCCCGTCGCCAGGGACGAGGTGCCGGGGCTGTGCGACGACGTGCGCGAGCTGCTGGCGGTCACCGGTGCCGGAGCCGTCGTCTGTGACGTGGCCGGTCTCGGGCCGCCGGGGCTGGCGGCCGTCGACCTGCTGGCCCGGCTGGAACTGGCGGCCCGCAGGGCGGGAGGGCGGATCAGGCTCCGCGACCCCGACCCGGCCCTACGCTCCCTCCTCCGTTTCGTCGGCCTTCGCCTCCAGGTGGAGGGGGAGATCGAAGAGCGGGAACCAGCGCTTGGTGTCGAGGAAGAAGTGGAACCCGGTCAGCCGGCCGTCTGAGATCTCCAGGACCTGGACGGACCAGGGGCTCCAGCCGCCGGTGTCCGGGTCGGGCTTGTACTGGGCGAACCCGGGCAGGCCGTTGACCTGGACCGGGAACAGGCGCGAGCCCTCGCAGGCGGAGCCGATGGTGGTCATGAAGCCGGTGATGTCGTCGTGACCGGTGAGCCACAGGTCGAACGGCGGCATCGTCATGATGGCGTCCTCGTGGAGCAGTGCCGTCAGTGCCGTCATGTCATAGCCCTCGAAGGCCGCGACATAGCGCTCCAGGAGCTTCTGCTGCTCCTCGTCGAGCGGGTCGGAGACCTCGGCGGCGGCGCCCGACTGCTGCTGCTCGGCCAGGGTGGCCCGGGCCCGCTGCAACGCGCTGTTGACCGACGCGACGGTGGTGCCGAGGAGCTCGGCCACCTCGGTCGCCTTCCAGGCCAGCACCTCGCGCAGGATCAGCACCACCCGCTGCTTCGGCGGCAGCTGCTGGAGCGCGGCCATGAAAGCCAGCCGGATCGACTCCTTGGCCACGGCCGCCTCCGCCGGGTCGTCCACCGTCGGCAGCACGCGCGCGTCCGGCACCGGCTCCAGCCAGGTGTTGTCGGGGCGGGGCGAGAGCGCCGCCTGGGCCAGCGGCGTCGACTCGCTGAGGTCCATCGGCCGGGCCCGCTTGTTGCCCGCGCTGAGCATGTCCAGGCACACGTTGGTCGCGATCCGGTACAGCCACGACCGCAGGCTGGAGCGGCCCTCGAACTTGTCGTAACTCCGCCAGGCCCGCACCAGGGTGTCCTGCACCGCGTCCTCGGCCTCGAAGGACGAGCCGAGCATGCGGTAGCAGTACCCGGTCAGCTCGGTCCGGTGCTTCTCCAGTGCGACGTCCAGCTCCGCCGTCGCCGTGCTGTCGGTCATCTTCCGTCCACCCACCCCTGTGGCCGTTCCTGTTCGCGCGCCATTGCGCTCCAGCACTTCGGAAGGTATCGCAGGGGACTGACAATGGCGCCCGGAGTGGGGAAACGTGCAGGTGAGATGGGGTGCGCCCACGGGGGTGGGGTGCGCGGTGGGATGGCGGGTGCGGCGTCGTCGTGGCTTGTCGCGCAGTTCCCCGCGCCCCTTTCGGGGCGCTCCAGTGAGGGCGCTGATCAGTGAGCGTTCGCCAGGACCTGCCTGCGTGCGGCCACCGAGCCCAGGACCGTGATGGTCACGACGCCCAGGATGGCGAGGAGGCCGACGCCGACCGTGCCCGACCAGCCCTCCGCGTGGAAGGCCATTGCCCCTACCGTGCTGCCCGCGCTGGAGCCGATGTAGTAGGCGGACTGGTAGAGGGCCGAGGCCTGGGCGCGGCCGTGGGTGGCTGTCTTGCTGACCGCGGAGGAGGCCACCGCGTGGCCCGCGAAGAAGCCCGCGGTGATCAGGACCAGGCCCAGCAGGACCAGGGGGAGCGAGTCGGCCAGGGAGAGCAGCAGGCCGGTGGCCGTCGTGCCGCCCGCCAGGTAGAGGGCGCCCCGGCGGCCCAGGCGGCCGACCAGGCGGCCCGCCGTGGACGCGGACACCGTGCCCACCAGGTACACCAGGAAGATCGAGCCGATGATGCCCTGGGGGAGCGAGAAGGGCTCCTCGGTCAGCCGGTAGCCGATCACCGTGTACACGCCGCCGAAGACGGTCATGAACAGCGCGCCGATCGCGTACAGGCGGCGCAGCAGCGGGTCGGCCAGGTGGTCGCGGACCGTGCCGAGCAGCCGGCGCGGGTGCAGCGAGCCCGCCTTGAAGTGCCGCGGGGCGGGGAGGAGGAGCCGGAAGGCGATCGCGCAGCCGACCGCGATCGCGCCCACGACGCCCACGGCGACCCGCCAGCCCCACTCCTGCGCGACCCAGCCGGTGATGACCCGGCCGCTCATCCCGCCGACACTGTTGCCCGCGACGAACAGGCCGATCGCCGTGACCAGCGCCTTCGGGCGGACCTCCTCCGCCAGGTACGCCGTCGCCGACGCCGGCAGACCGGCCAGCGCGGCGCCCTGGACGCCACGGAGCACGATCAGCACGCCCAGCGAGGGTGCGAAGGGGACCAGCAGTCCGACGGTCACCGCCACTGCCAGCGACGCCGTCATGACCGTACGGCGCCCGAAGCGCTCGGAGAGGGCGCTCATCGGGAGGACGAACAGCGCCAGACCGCCGGTCGCCGCCGCCACCGTCCAGCTCGCGTCGCTCGCGGACACGCCGTAGCCGTCCGAGATCAGCGGGAGCAGCGCCTGCGTGGAGTAGAGGAGGGCGAAGGTCGCGACACCGGCGAGGAAGAGCGCGAAGCTCATCCGGCGGTAGCCGGGACCGCCCGGGGTCAGGCGGGAGTCGGAGGCGGGGCGGGACGGGACGGCGTCCAGGGTGGTGGACGCCCCGGTACTGGCGGGAGACATGCCTCGAACGTACGGACCACCACGCTGATCCGTCCAATGCATGGAATCGTCATAATCGTTCCCATGGAGCATCAGCAGAGGTCAGCGGAGCGCCTGTCACCGTACAGTGACACAGAAGACATGGCGATGTTGCTGGCGCCCCGCCTCGCGTACTTCGCCGGCGTGGCCCGCACGGAGCATGTCACCAGGGCCGCCCAGGAGCTCGGCGTCCCCCAGTCCACCCTCTCCCGCGCGATGGCCCGCCTCGAACAGGACCTGGGCGTCGACCTCTTCACCCGGCACGGCCGCACCGTCTCCCTCACCCCCGCCGGCCGCACCTTCCTCGCCTCGGTGGAGCGCGCCCTCGGCGAGGTGCGGCGCGCCGCCGACGAAGTACGCGCCGACGCCGACCCCACGACGGGGAAGGTCGCCTTCGGCTTCCTGCACACGATGGGTGCGGAGACCGTCCCCGGCCTTCTCCAGGCCTTCCGCGTCGACCACCCGCGCATCCGCTTCAGCCTCGTCCAGAACTACGGCGAGGCGATGATCGAGAAGCTGCGGGCGGGCGAGCTGGACCTGTGCCTGACCTCCCCGGTACCGGACGCCCCGGACCTGGCCGCCCGCCGCCTCGACGAACAGAAACTGCGCCTGGTGGTGCCCGCGGACCACCCGCTGGCCACCCGCAGGCGCATCCGCCTCGCGGAAGCCGCCGACGAGACCTTCGTGACCCTGGAACCGGGCTACGGCCTCCGCCGCATCACGGACGACCTGTGCAAGGAGGCGGGCTTCAAGCCGAGGATCGCCTTCGAGGGCGAGGAGGCGGAGACCCTGAGGGGCCTGGTGGCGGCCGGCCTGGGGGTCGCGCTGCTCCCCCCACCCGCCTTTCCCCGCCCGGGAGTCGTGGAACTGACGGTCACAGCCCCAAGAGCGGCCAGAGAAATCGGCCTGGCCTGGCTGGAGGGCCACCCGGACACACCCCCAGTGGCCGCCTTCAAGAAGTTCCTGCTTTCAAGGCGCGGGAGTCTCCTTCCCTAGGGGCGCGGGGAACTGCGCAAAACCACCCACAACCCGCACCCCGTAACCGGACGTCAGCCCCTACGAAGCGACCGGCCGAAGCCCGCGGCAAGTGGCATCCGCAACCCGATCGGCGGCGGCGCAGCCAGCGCGTCCTCCACCGGCCGCGACACAGCCCGCCCGTACAACGCCCCCATGACGAAGTCCGAAGCGAGCGCGAGGACTTCGTCCCGGTGCTGATGCAACCCGTGGCCGTCCGAGTGCACCTCGAACCGGCACACCTCCCGATTCGCCTTCTTCGCCCGCGCCGCCAGCCGGAACGACAGCTCCGGATCGGTCCGTTCGTCGTTCGTGCCGTGCACGATCAGCACCCGCCGCCCCACCAGCTGGCGAACCGGTTCCTCCGGCGCCGCCACGTCCGTCTCGGGCAGCCAGGGGGCGATGGAGACAACGCAGTTGACGGCCTCGTGGCCGCCCGCGTGCAGTGCGGCCCGGCCGCCCATGCCCACGCCCAGGAGGCAGACGGGAACGTCGCCGTAGCGCCGTACCACCTCGTCCGCCGCCCACGTCGCGTCCCCCGCGAGGTTCGCCTCGCTGCCGTTCCAGCCGCGATAGCGGTAGTGGACGACGTGCGCGGCCAGTCCCTCGCCGCGGCCGTCGCGGGCGAGCTTGCGGCCGAGCGCGCGGACCAGGGCCGTCGCCCATACGGGGGACGGCCTGCGCGCGGAGACCTCCTCCCCGCCGGGGAGGAGCAGGACCGCTCCGGTCGCCGTCGTCGGCTCCTGGCCTACTGCCCTGCTCAGGCTGGCCGTTCGGACCGGCGTCGCTTGCTGTGCCATGACAGAACAGTGTCAGAAGAGGCGGTGTACGCGACCCGTCCGTGCGGTCACCATTGCGTATCGACGGAAACGGAAATCTCCGAGTACCGAGCGATCTACGCGCGTAGGAGTTAGAGTGCGGAAATGACGAGCCAGAGCACCGCGAACACCCCGACGCCGGAGCAGATCCGCCGGGCGCCGAAGGTTCTGCTGCACGACCACCTCGACGGCGGCCTGCGTCCGGGAACCGTCGCCGACCTCGCCCGGCAGATCGGGTACGCCGCCCTTCCCGAGACCGACCCGGACAAGCTCGGCATCTGGTTCCGCGAGGCCGCCGACTCCGGTTCGCTGGAGCGGTACCTGGAGACGTTCTCGCACACCGTCGGTGTCATGCAGACCAGGGACGCCCTCGTCCGGGTCGCCCGCGAGTGCGCCGAGGACCTCGCCGAGGACGGCGTCGTCTACGCCGAGGTGCGGTACGCCCCCGAGCAGCACCTGGCGCAGGGGCTGACCCTCGAAGAGGTCGTCGAGGCCGTCAACGAGGGCTTCCGGCAGGGTGAGGCCCTCGCCCGCGAGAACGGCCGGCGGATCCGGGTCGGCGCCCTGCTCACCGCCATGCGGCACGCGGCCCGCTCGCTGGAGATCGCCGAGCTCGCCAACCGCTACCGGGACCTGGGCGTGGTGGGCTTCGACATCGCCGGGGCCGAGGCGGGCTACCCGCCCACCCGGCACCTCGACGCCTTCGAGTACCTCAAGCGCGAGAACAACCACTTCACCATCCACGCCGGTGAGGCCTTCGGGCTCCCGTCCATCTGGCAGGCGCTGCAGTGGTGCGGCGCCGACCGGCTGGGCCACGGGGTGCGGATCATCGACGACATCCAGGTCCACGAGGACGGCACGGTCAAGCTCGGCCGGCTGGCGTCGTACGTCCGCGACAAGCGGATCCCGCTGGAGCTGTGCCCCAGTTCCAACCTCCAGACCGGGGCCGCCGACTCCTATGCCGGCCACCCGATCGGGCTGTTGCGCCGGCTGCACTTCCGGGCCACCGTGAACACCGACAACCGGCTGATGTCCGGGACCAGTATGAGCCGCGAATTCGAGCATCTCGTCGAGGCGTTCGGTTACACGCTCGACGACCTGCAGTGGTTCTCCGTCAATGCGATGAAATCAGCGTTCATTCCTTTCGATGAACGACTTGCGATGATCAATGACGTCGTCAAGCCCGGTTATGCAGAACTCAAATCCGAATGGCTGTTCCAGCAGACCGCCTCCACCAGCGGTTCTGTCGACACGGAGGGCTGATCGGGCATCCGGACGGGGAACGGAATGCGGACGGGCCTTCACTGTCCGTCCGCATTTCGGTGTTTGCGGCGGGCAGTCCGGCATGTTTACGGTCGTGGACCGCTCAGCGTGTTATCCATCCCCGTCTCCGCATTCCAAGGACGCATTGACGATGAAGCAGTCTGCTGCCAAGACCCTCGGTGTCGCCGCTCTCGGTGCCGCCTTCGCCGCCGTCGGCGCGGGCGCGGCCAACGCGGCCCCGGCCGTCCCGGACTCCCAGGCCCTGGACACCGTCACCAAGACGCTGCCGGCCGAGAACGTCTCCAAGGCGCTGCCGGGTGCCGGCGAGGCCGTGGCGCAGGGGCAGAGCGCCCTCCGTGCCGGACTGACCGCCGTTCAGCCGGCCGTCGAGCAGGTCGTCGCCGGCGGTCCGACCAAGCCCGTCGCCGGTCTGCTCGGCGGACTGCCGGTCCAGGGCCTGCCCACGCACGGCCTGCCGGTGAACGGGATTCCGCTCGGCTGACCTCTCCCCGGCCGAGCGGCAACGCCGTTGGGGCGCCCCGGTATCCACCGGGGCGCCCCAACGGCGTTGTCCCACAAGGGGATCACCAGGCGGTGGCCTTCTCCTCCGAGGGGAGGAGGATCCACAGCGCGAGGTAGAGCAGGAACTGCGGGCCCGGCAGCAGGCAGGACAGCAGGAAGATCACCCGCATCGTCGTCGCGGAGGTGCCGAAGCGCCGGGCCAGCGCGGCGCACACTCCGCCGATCATGCGGCCATGGGTGGGGCGGGCGAGGCTGGACATCTGCGGCTCCTTCGTGAGCATCCGGTGCGAGGCGGCCCTTCCGGCCCCCTCGTCTACCCCCAACGCTACGAAGACGAACCGGGTCGAAGCGTCGCTCTACGGGGCGATCCCGACCCTGGGAATCGTCGGGGTACGACCCTGAGCCGCTTCCTCCTGGGGGAGGGCAGCGGGCCGCCGCCGCTCACCCCGCCGGCGCAGCCGGGAGCGGGCCGCCGGAACCACCGCCAGATGCGCGATCACCACACCGGCCGTGTTGAGCAGGATCGAGTCGACGTCCACCACCCGGCCGGGCACCCCGGTCTGGAGCAGGGCGATGCCCAGCGAGATCATGGCGCCCGCGGCGGCCGAACTGATCAGGGAGGCGAGCGGGGAGACCCGGAGCTTCCCGTGGGCCATCGGACCCAGCACACCCAGCGGGGCGAGCAGCGCGAGCCCCTCGCCGATCCGGTGGGCCGCCTCGCGCCAGCCGAGCGCCAGGTCGGTGCGGATACCGGCGAAGGGGTGCAGGTTGGCGGGCATCACCCAGGGCACGTGCAGCGGCCGCAGCATCAGCCAGGCGACGAACACGAGATGTGCGACAAGGAGGACACCCCCTGTCACACGGACGCGGATCGCGGCGCTGCCGCCGATGGAGCCTTGACGCTGCACGCCCCCCAAGACGCGCCCGCGCACACGATCGGTTCCGGATGTGAGGGGTGAGGCCTTGAACACACACCCCCGAGACGCCCCCCAGGAGACGCGCCCCGTCAGGGGCGCGGGGAACTGCGCGACCAGCCCCCACCGGCCCGCACCCGCCGCACGACCTTCCTTGACACCCCCCAAGGCGCCCCGACGCCCCTCACTTGGAAGCCACCTCGGTGGACGGGGGCCGGCTGCCACTCGGAGAGTTCCGCACCGCGTCCGTGCACTCGTACCGCCGCAACGCCTCCGTCCCCGGCCCCCCGAGGATCACCGACCCGTCCCCCTCCGCCGCCGCCGAGTCGGACAGCGTGCACACGATCTGGGCGAGCGCGTACGACGTCAGCTGCGGCGGCGACGTACTCAGCCGCAGCGTGTCGTCGGGATCCCCGGCCCGCGGTCCCCAGACGCTCATCCCGCCCCGCACGTACGTCGTGTAGCCGGCCTCCTTCTCGGCGGCCGACGGCGTCTCGGCGAGCTGGTCGAGCAGCCCCTGGGCGACGAGCACCCGCCGCTTGGCGTCCGCCGAACCGTCGGGGACGCGCACCTCCCGGTCGACCGTCACCAGCGAGGAACCGCACAGCAGGAACACCTGCACCGGCACCCCGTGCGCGTCCTGCGCCGACAGATCCGGCTGGGTCATCGAGCACGGCACCCGCGAGGGCGCCCCGCCGAAGTCGGTCGGCACCTCGGTGGCCCGGATCCCGCACCCGGAGAGCGCGAGCGCCAGCCCGGCGACGGCCACAAGTCTTCCTGCGTGCATCAGGCGCCCTTCTCCCCGGCTTCCCCGGCGTCCTTGCTCTCCTCCGCCGGCTGCGAGGCGTCCCCGTCCCGGGGCAGCCGGAGGGTGAACACCGCACCGCCCTCGGGGGAGTTCGCGGCGGTGATGGAACCGCCGTGGATACGGGCGTTCTCCGTCGCGATGGACAGGCCCAGGCCGCTGCCCTCGGAACGCGGCCGGGAGGCGCTGGCCTTGTAGAACCGGTCGAACACGTGCGGTAGCACATCCTCCGGGATACCCGGACCGTGGTCCCGCACCGCGATGACCAGAACCTCCCCGTCGATCCGCACCGACACCCGCACCGGCGAACCGCCGTGCTTGAGCGCGTTGCCGATCAGGTTGGCGAGGATGACGTCGAGGCGGCGCGGGTCGAGGCGGGCGTGGATGCCGCGCTCGGCGTCCAGGTCCACCGCGTCCAGCCAGGCGCGGGCGTCGATGCAGGCGGTGATCTGGTCGGCGATGTCGACGTCGTCGAGGACGAGACGGGCCGTGCCGGCGTCGAAGCGGGTGACCTCCATCAGGTTCTCGACGAGGTCGTTGAGCCGGCGCGTCTCGCTGACCACCAGCCGGACGGCGGGCTCGATCATCGGGTCCACCGACCCGGACTCCGCCTCCAGCTCCTCCTCCAGGATCTCCGTCACGGCGGTGATCGCGGTGAGCGGGGTACGGAGTTCATGGCTCATGTCCGCGACGAACCGCCGCGACGCGTCGTCCCGCGCGGCCATGTCGTCGACCCGCTTCTCCAGCGCCTCGGCGGCGTCGTTGAACGTCCGGGAGAGATCGGCGAGTTCGTCCGTCCCCGACACCCGCAGCCGGGTGTCCAGCCTGCCCTCGCCGAGCCGCCGCGCGGCGACCCCCAGCCGGTGCACCGGCTTCAGCACGGTCGTGGCGGCGGCCTGCGCCAGCAGTGCCGAACCGATGAGAGCGAGCCCGGTGGCGATCCCCAGCGACCACGCCAGCGAGTTGAGGTCCTTCGCCTCCGGCTCCAGCGACTTCATCATGTAGCCGGTCGGCCCGCCGCCGATCAGCCGCGTCCCGGCGACCAGGTACGGCGTGCCGTGGTCGACGACCCGCTGCCAGTACAGGTGGTACGCCGCCGTGTTGGAGTCGGTGACCTTCTGCTGCTTGTCGACGGCCTTCCGCAGCGAGGTCGGCACGTCGTCGAGCGCGAACGCGCTGAGCCCGTCCGAACTGCCGTACACGGTCTTGCCGCCGGTGTCCTCGCCGACCAGCAGCACGCTGAACCGCTGGCTGCTGTTGGCCATCTGCCCGGCCGTGCGCTGCAGTTCGTCCTGCGTCGGATGCACCGGCAGCGCACCGGCCCGGTTCTGCATCTCCTGCTGGAAGTCGCGCAGCACCGCGTCCTGGGTACGGGTGAGCACGGCCTCGCGGTTGAGCCAGTACGCGATGCCGGACGCGGACACGGCGGCGGTCAGCGCGACCAGCCCGAAGACGACGACGAGCCGCAGCCGCAGACTGGTGAAACGCAGCCGGGACATGGCTCCCTTGCGATCCGCGGCCCAGCCGCGGAAACCCCCCTGCGCGTCCGTCACTGAGGGGCGTCCAGGCGGTAGCCGACACCACGCACGGTACGGATCAGGGTCGGCGACGAGGGCACGTCCTCCACCTTGGCGCGCAGCCGCTGCACACAGGCGTCCACGAGCCGCGAGTCACCGAGGTAGTCGTGCTCCCAGACCAGCCGCAGCAGCTGCTGCCGGGACAGCGCCTGCCCAGGCCGCCGGCTCAGTTCGAGCAGCAGCCGCAGCTCGGTCGGCGTCAGCTGGAGATCCTCGCCGTTCTTCGTCACGGTCATCGCGGACCGGTCGATGACGACGTTGCCGTAGGTCGCCGAGTCGCTGGACTCCCGCTCCCCGCGGCGCAGCACGGCCCGGATCCGGGCGTCGAGCACCCGGCCCTGGACCGGTTTGACGACATAGTCGTCGGCCCCGGACTCCAGCCCGACCACCACGTCGATGTCGTCACTGCGCGCGGTCAGCAGAATGATCGGCAACTGGTCCGTGCGCCGGATCCGCCGGCACACCTCGAACCCGTCGATGCCGGGCAGCATGACATCGAGGACGATCAGATCGGGCCGCTGCTCACGCAACAGCTTCAGACCGTCCTCACCGGTCGCAGCGGTGGCCACCCGGTGTCCCTGGCGCGTCAGAGAAAGCTCCAGGGCCGTACGGATGGCGTCGTCGTCCTCGATCAGCAACAGGGAAGGCACGGGCTCATTCTGGCCCATGCAGGGCCTGTCGTACGACCTGTGCGGCGCGCAGCTCCCCGCAAACCTCTGTACCGCCACCACCTGTGCACCTTCTGTGGACGCTCTGTGCCGGACCCCTGTGACAGGTCTGTGACAGTCGGCGGATACGGCCGTGAAGGTGGCCCGGCAGTCTTTTCGGCACGGGCAGCCGAGCGGAGACGAGCGAGCGGCCCGGGCAAGCCGAACTACCGGAAGTCCACGACGGGGGGCGCGAGATGAACACGCTGATCGGTCACAGCACCAGCGCAGTGATCACGCGTCTGCACGACGTGAACCGGGGTTCCGAGAAGTCCGGTGCCGTGAGCGGGCGGGGGTGCGCTCGCGGCACCGGGCGTCAGCACACCGCCTACATGACGGTGGTCGACGCCCGCACGGGGGACGTGCACGGGGGATCCGCCTATCGGGAGGACACGGGGGAGCACCGCTCGCTGACCGAGGCGGAGTTCACCGCCTACGTCCAGGAGCGCCGCGCCTCCCTGTACGCGACCGCCTACCACCTGACCGGTGACCGCTACGAGGCCGAGGACCTGCTCCAGAGCGCGCTGTTCTCGACGTACCGGGCGTGGGAGCGGATCAGCGACAAGGCCGCGGTCGGCGGATACCTCCGCCGCACCATGACCAACCTGCACATCAGCGCCTGGCGGCGCCGCAAGCTCAACGAGTACCCGACCGAGGAACTGCCGGAGACGCCCGGCGACACGGACGCGATGAGCGGCACCGAGCTGCGCGCGGTCCTGTGGCAGGCGCTGTCCCGGCTCCCCGAACTCCAGCGCACCATGCTGGTCCTGCGCTACTACGAGGGCCGCACGGACCCGGAGATCGCGGAGATCCTCGACATCAGTGTCGGCACGGTGAAGTCCAGCATCTGGCGGTCGCTCCGCCGGCTGCGCGAGGACGAGGTCCTCAGCTTCGGCCGTGACGAGGAGAACGCCTTCGGGGAGCTCGTCGCCTGAAGGTAAGGGGATCCGGGGGGATCCTGACGGGGGAAACCGAGGGAAACGGGGGACCTGGGGGAGGGTCCGGGGGGACCCACGGGAAACACGGGGGAGAACGGGTCCGGGGGGACCCGGGGGGAAAGCACGGGGGAGCTCCGCCACGGGGGACACGGGGGTGTTCGGCGGAGCGACGGGGGAAGCGGGACTGGAGGGCCGGGGGGTCCATCCAGTCCCGCTTTTTTTGTTCCCGCTGCTTCGTCCGTTCGTCCGTTCGTCCGTCGCGGCCGTCAGGCGGTCGCTGTCCGGTCGTGGGTCCGCCGGCCCACCGCGGCCGCCGCCATGCGGCCCAGCGCCTCGTCCCGGTCGCACGGGTACGCGCCCAGCGACACCTGGCGGGCCACGATCGTGCGTTCCGCCCGCATCAGCCGCCAGCCGCGCCGCAGCAGGAACGGCACCGACTTGCGGCCCTCCTTGAGATCGCGCAGGAAACGGCGGCGGAACGTCTTCACCGGGCCCCGGCTCAGGCAGAGCGCATCGGCCAGGAACCCCAGTTCGCGGCAGCGGTCCACGATCTCGGCGGCGAAGATGCCCTCGGCGATGAACAGGGGGGTACGGCCGATGTCGAGCGTCTCGGCGCCGGTGCGGGCGCTCAGTGCTATGTCATATACCGGTATCGGCGCCGACCCCGTGGCGCACAGCCGCCCGATGGCCTCGACCGCGACCGCCGCGTCCCAGGACTCCGGGTGGTCCCAGTCGATGTCCGAACTCCCCGCCACCAACGGCAGCGTCGGGTCGTCGCCCTCTTTGTAGAAGTCGTCGAGGCGCAGGACGGGAAGCCCGGAACGGGCGGCGACGAGTGACTTGCCCGAGCCCGAGGGGCCGCACAGCAGCACGACGCGGGCGGGGGGCGGGGGATGAATGCTCACGGAACACCAGTTTGACGTATGGGAAGCCTCCTGCCGACCCCGCGGGTCGCCTTTGGAGCGTGAGTCACACCTCAACTACCCTGTGTATCGACACGATTACCCTGCGCACCAGAAGGTGGCACCAGCGATGTCCCGACACGCGTCCTCCCCGACCCCTACCGCTCGGCGTGCCCTGGCCGCCCTCGCCACGGCAGGTGTGGCGCTCGGAGCAGGCGCCGCGACGGCCGCCGCGGACACCCGGCCGGCGGTGGACGTGGTGCGGACCGGGCCCACCCCGCTCGGCCGAGTCGACCCGCAGGCGGGCGTGCAGGCGCTGGGCGGCGTACTGCCGTACGTCACCGGGGCGGTGGCCGGGCTCAAGCCCAACCCCCTTGCGGGGACCGGCGTGGACCCGCTGGACAACGGGGTGGGGACGCGACTGGCCGACTTCAAGCCGCTGACGTCGAAGATGCTGACGGGGCCGGTGGCCGAGGCGTCGTCGATCGGGGCGATTCCGGTGGTGGGGCAGGCTCTGGGGGGCTGAGCGTGGTGGGGAACTGCGGGCCCAGCGGTGGCTGGTCGCGCAGTTCCCCGCGCCCCTTTCGGGGCGCTGCAGTGCACGTCAGTACGAAGAGCCGGACGCTCCCAGCGAACCCGTCGGGTGCCAGACCGTCTTCGTCTCCAGGAACGCCGTCATGCGCTCGATGCCCGGCGTCTCGGAGTAATCCACAGGCTGTGGACGCAGGACGCGCTTCAGGTTGTCGGCCGCCGCGATCTCCAGCTCCTTCGCCAGCGCCTCGTCGGCGCCCGCGAGGTCGATCGCGTTGACGTCCTGGTGGGCGGCGAGCGGCGCCGCGATCTCCGCCGTACGGCCGGAGAGGACGTTGACGACTCCGCCGGGGACGTCGGAGGTGGCGAGCACCTCGGCGAGGGAGAGGGCCGGGAGCGGCGCCTTCTCGGCGGCGACGACGACGGCCGTGTTGCCGGTGGCGATCACCGGGGCGACGACCGACACCAGGCCGAGGAACGACGACTCCTGCGGGGCCAGGACGGCCACGACTCCCGTCGGCTCGGGCGAGGAGAGGTTGAAGAACGGGCCCGCGACCGGGTTGCCGCCGCCGACCACCTGGGCGATCTTGTCGGTCCAGCCCGCGTACCAGACCCAGCGGTCGATCGTCGCGTCCACGACGGCGGCCGCCTTGGACTTGCCGAGGCCCTCCGCGTCGGCGACCTCGCGCACGAACTGGTCCCGGCGGCCCTCCAGCATCTCCGCGACGCGGTAGAGGACCTGGCCGCGGTTGTAGGCCGTGGCGCCCGCCCAGCCGCCGAAGGCCTTGCGGGCGGCGACGACCGCGTCCCGGGCGTCCTTGCGGCTGGACTGCGGTGCGTTGGCCAGCCACTTGCCCTTGGAGTCGGTCACCTCGTACACCCGGCCGCTCTCGGAACGCGGGAACTTCCCGCCGACGTACAGCTTGTAGGTCTTGAAGACGGACAGACGCTCATTGGTGCGGTCAGACATCGAGGTACGCCTCCAGGCCGTGGCGACCGCCCTCGCGGCCGAAGCCCGACTCCTTGTACCCGCCGAACGGCGAGGTCGGGTCGAACTTGTTGAACGTGTTGGACCAGACGACGCCGGCGCGCAGCTTGTTCGCGACGGCCAGGATCCTCGACCCCTTCTCGGTCCAGATGCCGGCGGAGAGGCCGTACTGCGTGTTGTTGGCCTTCGCCACCGCCTCTTCCGGGGTGCGGAAGGTGAGGACCGACAGGACGGGGCCGAAGATCTCGTCGCGGGCGATGGTGTGGGCCTGGGTGACGTTCGTGAAGAGCGTCGGCGCGAACCAGTAGCCGGCGGAGGGGAGTTCACAGGCCGGGGACCAGCGCTCGGCGCCCTCCGCCTCGCCCTGGTCGGCGAGGGTGGTGATGCGGGCCAGCTGCTCGGCGGAGTTGATCGCGCCGATGTCGGTGTTCTTGTCCAGCGGGTCGCCGAGACGGAGGGTGGACAGACGGCGCTTCAGGGAGTCGAGGAGCTCGTCGTGGATCGACTCCTGGACGAGGAGGCGGGAGCCCGCGCAGCACACCTGCCCCTGGTTGAAGAAGATGCCGGTGACGATGCCCTCGACGGCCTGGTCGATGGGGGCGTCGTCGAAGACGATGTTGGCGCCCTTGCCGCCCAGTTCGAGGGTGAGCTTCTTGCGGGTGCCCGCGACCGTGCGCGCGATCTCCTTGCCGACGGCGGTGGAGCCGGTGAAGGCGACCTTGTCGACGTCGGGGTGGGCGGTGAGCGCGGCGCCCGCGTCGCCGTAGCCGGGGAGGATGTTGACGACGCCCTTGGGCAGGCCCGCCTGGCGGCAGATGTCCGCGAAGAACAGGGCG
Organism: Streptomyces sp. NPDC054770; assembly: GCF_053611985.1. NCBI lineage: Bacteria > Bacillati > Actinomycetota > Actinomycetes > Kitasatosporales > Streptomycetaceae > Streptomyces > Streptomyces sp. NPDC054770. Next base: position 20,586 of record NZ_JBSHBL010000004.1, on the reverse strand, counting down.
GACAGGGGGGTCGTCTCGGCGGGCTTGAGGACGACCGTGTTGCCGGTGGCGAGCGCCGGGGCGATCTTCCAGGCCAGCATCAGGAGCGGGAAGTTCCAGGGGATGACCTGGCCGGCCACGCCGAGCGGCCGCGGGTTCGCTCCGAAGCCGGCGTGGTCGAGCTTGTCGGCCCAGCCCGCGTAGTAGAAGAAGTGCGCGGCGACCAGGGGCAGGTCGGCGTCGCGCGTCTCCTTGATCGGCTTGCCGTTGTCCAGGGTCTCCAGGACGGCCAGCTCGCGGCTGCGCTCCTGGATGATCCGGGCGATGCGGAAGAGGTACTTGGCGCGCTCGGAGCCCGGCAGCGCGGACCACTTCTCGAACGCCTTCCGGGCGGCCTTGACGGCCCGGTCGACGTCCGCCTCACCGGCCCGGGCGACCTCGGAGAGGACCTCCTCGGTGCTGGGGCTGACGGTCTTGAAGACCTTGCCGTCGGCCGCGTCCGTGAACTCGCCGTCGATGAAGAGGCCGTAGGAGGGGGCGATGTCGACGACGGAGCGGGACTCGGGCGCCGGTGCGTACTCGAATGCGGATGCCATGGTGATCAGTCCACCGTCACGTAGTCGGGGCCGGAGTAGCGGCCGGTGGCCAGCTTCTGACGCTGCATCAGCAGGTCGTTCAGGAGCGAGGAGGCGCCGAAGCGGAACCAGTGGTTGTCCAGCCAGTCCGCTCCCGCGGTCTCGTTCACCAGGACGAGGAACTTGATGGCGTCCTTGCTGGTCCGGATGCCGCCGGCGGGCTTGACGCCGACCTGGACACCGGTCTGCGCCCGGAAGTCGCGCACGGCCTCCAGCATGAGGAGGGTGTTCGCGGGGGTCGCGTTCACCGCCACCTTGCCGGTCGACGTCTTGATGAAGTCGGCGCCCGCGAGCATGCCCAGCCAGGAGGCCCGGCGGATGTTGTCGTACGTGGACAGCTCGCCGGTCTCGAAGATGACCTTGAGGCGGGCGGCGCCCGAGGCCTCCTTCACGGCGGTGATCTCGTCGTACACCTTCAGGTAGTTGCCCGCGAGGAACGCGCCGCGGTCGATGACCATGTCGATCTCGTCGGCGCCGGCGCTCACGGCGTCGCGTACGTCGGCGAGCTTGACGTCGAGCGCCGCGCGGCCGGCCGGGAAGGCGGTGGCGACCGAGGCGACCTTGACGGACGAACCGGCGACGGCCTCTTTCGCGGTGGCCACCATGTCGGGGTAGACACAGACGGCGGCCGTGGCCGGGGTCGTACGGTCCGTCGGGTCCGGGTGGACCGCCTTGGCGCCGAGCGCCCGGACCTTGCCCGGGGTGTCCGCGCCTTCCAGCGTCGTCAGGTCGACCATCGAGATGGCGAGGTCGATGGCGTACGCCTTCGCGGTGGTCTTGATGGAACGGGTGCCGAGGGAGGCGGCACGCGCCTCCAGGCCGACCGCGTCGACGCCGGGCAGCCCGTGGAGGAAGCGGCGCAGCGTGCTGTGGGACGCGGTGACGTCAGCAAGTGCGTGGGGTGCGGTGGTGGGCATGGTCACCAGCCGAGCATATCTACGCGCGTAGCGGCTGTACACCCCGAGAGGGCGGTTCTTCTGTGCGAGCAACCACGTACGACCCGCACGCGCACACGGTGACCAAGACCCCACGGCGCGCGGGCGCACAGCTGAGGCAGAATCGGCGCATGACCACGCCCCTCGTCAAGGACCGCATCTACCGCTCGCCCCAGGCGCTGACCGGTGGCGTCCTGCTCCTCGTCATCGTCGGCTGGCTCGGCATCGACGCGCTGGTCCGCGGGCACGGCCGTACTCCCTGGCTGGCCCTCGCCGCGCTCATCCTCCTCGTGCCGCTGGTCGTCGCCTTCACGCTGCGCCCCGCGGTGTTCGCGGGCGAGGACCGGCTGCGGGTGCGGAACCCGTTCCGGGTGATCACGCTGCCGTGGGGGGAGATCGCCTCCCTGCGGTCCGGTTACTCGAACGAGGTGATCGTCAAGTCCGGTGCGAAGTACCAGCTGTGGGCGATCCCGGTGTCCCTGCGGAGCCGCAAGAAGGCGGCGCGCCAACAGGCGAAGGCGCAGGCGGACGCGCGACGCGGGCGGTCGGGGACGGGCGCCGGGGGTGCCGGGCGCGGACTCGGGGGGTTCGGCGGGTTCGGCGGGTTCGGGGGATTCGGGGGGCAGGCCGAGCCCGAGCAGGCGAGCGGGGCCCTGCGTGCGGAGACGGACAAGGTCATGGACGAACTGCGGGAGATGCTGGAGAGCAAGGGACCGGAGGAGTCGGCGCAGGGCGAGGTCACGGTGCGGTGGGCGTACGAGGTGGCTGCGCCGGCGGTGGCGGGGGCGGTGTTGCTGGCGATTCTGCTGGCGGTGGGGTAGGGGGCCGCCGGGGTGGGGGTGCGGGTTGTTGGTCGGGGGCGGTCCGGTGGGGTGTTTGCGCAGTTCCTCGCGCCCCTGGGGTGGGGCGGTGGGCGTGTGTCGAGGAGTCCTGCGCGCTTTCATGAGGGAAGGTTCTGCGGCTTTCACCTCGTAGGTGAAGTTCCCGGTGTGTCGATCCCCTCTTGGCCTGCGGGTGACGTCACTGGAAGTGGCTGGCCAGGCGTCCCACGGGAGGCTCGGCGCGGATCTCGGCGGCCTCGAAGGAGACGCGCTTGTCCTGGCCGGCGAGTACGACCGTTTTCCCCGCGATGGTGGCGACGGTTGTGGGCCAGCCGGACCACCCATCCACCCCGAAGTTCTTCACGCCGATGCAGACCAGGGCGAACTCGACCGCGTTGTGTCCTCGCGCCTGCCATAGATCCGCGGCACCGACCGGGACGGCGAAGGCGAAGAACCTCAAGGTGACCGACGTTTCGCGTTCGTCGATGAGAACGGAGGTCAGGTCGTAGTCGCTGAGCGGTGGCGGAGGTGAGCCCAGGACTTCGCGAAGGGTCTCGCGACGGGTCACCTCGGCAGACCAGTCACGGTCAGTCATAGAACGCCTTCGCTGTCGTGGGCGGCAGCACTCGGTGCAGGTGCTGGTCGAGTCGGCTCTCGAACCATCGGCGAGCTGTGTATGGATCCGCGTCGTCGGAGCGGTAGGCGTTGAGATGGCCGGCCCGGATCGTGGCATGCGCGGTGAAGTCCAGCGAGAACCCCGGTCCGCTCACCGCGACCGTGATCCAGTGCCCTTGGTCCTGGACGACGGGTCCGAACTCGATGTCGACCACGGTGCGGCGAGGAACACCCCTCATCCGCAGGTCCTCGCCCACGGCGAAGAACTCCATCTGGACCTCGAACCGGTCGCAGCCGGCTTCGGTCCAGGATGCAGGAGCGAGGTCCGGAAAGCGGGGCAGTTCCACGCGCAATTTCACACCGGGGCCGGCGGGACTCAGGTGCACCGATCTGAGAACCAGGTGCTCCAAGGGCGGCAACTCGGTGTAGAGAGCGGTCAGCCGCTCGGAGTCGATCAGGAGCTCTGGCCAGGTGCCGGCTGACATGGGTAGGTTCCCCCCACTCTGGGCGCTTCGCGCCCGACGAGGGCAACCGATCCTCGTCCCAGGGACGGTCGGAGAGCAACAAAGAGCACTTGAGCTGGGATGATAGCGCTCGTCCACCGGCTGTGGTCCGAGCCGGCCGTGTTCGGGCCGGTCGTTTCCTGCCCGACGGCGCATGAAACGGTCACGAAAGTTCGAGGCTAGAGTGGACTGTACGGTCCACTGTGCGGAGGTCGGGTGATGCGGGACAAGGAGCTGACGGCCAAGGGGAAGGCCACCCGGCGCCGGATCGTCGAGGGGGCCGCCGAGGTGCTGCGGGAACAGGGGGTCGGCTCCGTGACCCTCGACGACGTCATGGCGCGGACCGGCACCAGCAAGAGCCAGCTCTTCCACTACTTCCCGCACGGCAAGGACGAGCTGCTGCTCGCCGTCGCACGGTTCGAGGCGGAGCAGGTGCTGGAGGACCAGCAGCCGTATCTCGGCCGCCTCGAGTCCTGGGAGGACTGGGAGCGGTGGCGGGACGCGGTGATCGCCCGTTACGAGGCGCAGGGCGACACCTGTCCGCTCGGGTCGCTGTTCCTCCAGGTCGGGCGGTCGACGCCGGGGGCGCGGGCGATCGTGGTCGAGCTGATGCGGCGCTGGCAGGAGAGCCTGGCGGCGGGCATCCGCGCGGTGCGGGCCGGAACCGATGTGGACGCCGACACGCGGGCCGCCGCCCTGCTCGCCGCGATCCAGGGCGGGGTGTCCATCCTGCTGGCGACGGGAGACTCCGCCCACCTGCGGGCCGCCCTCGACCAGGGGATCGCCGACCTGCGCCGTGACCTGGAGACAGGCCCTAGGCCGCGATGACGGCCGCGGTCGTACGGCCGCCGTCCACGTCGAGCACGATGCCGTGCACGAACGACGACTCGTCGGCCGCCAGATACACCGCCGCGCTCGCGATCTCGTCCGGCGTGCCCATCCGGCCCGCCGGCGTCCCCCTCATCATGACCTCGGCGACACCGACGTCCTCGGCGTCCGCCGCCAGCACCACCCCCGGCGAGATCGCGTTCACCCGCACCCCACGCGGCCCGAACTCCGCCGCCCAGGCGCGGGTCAGCGTCTCCATCGCCCCCTTGGTGGAGCTGTACAGCGCGCCGACGGGTATGCCCAGCCGCGCGATCCAGGACCCCAGATTGACGATCGCCCCGCCGCCGGCCTCCGCCATGGCGGGCGCGACGGCCGCCGTCAGGAAGAACGGGGCCTTGACGTTGACCGCGTAGACCTGGTCGAAGGTCTTCTCGTCGGTGGCGGTCGTCGCGTCGCCGGGGTAGATGCCCGCGTTGTTCACGAGCACGTCGATACGGCCGCCCAGCACCCGTGTCGCCTCCTCGGCCAGCGCCCGCGAGGCGGCGGCGCTGCCGTCCAGGTCGGCCCGCACGAAGTCGGCACGTCCGCCCCGGGCCCGGATCCCCTCGACCACCTCGGCCCCGCGCGCGCCGCTGCGCCCCGTGACGACGACATGCGCCCCCTCGGCGGCGAACGCCTCCGCGACCGCCCGCCCGATGTTGCTGGTCGCGCCGGTCACCAGCGCTGTCCTGCCCACCAGCCGCTTGGCCATGATCAGCCCTCCGTATCACTCGATTCCCCGTCAGGTGCGGCCCACTGTGCGCCTGAGAGAATGGACTGGCAAGTCCAGAAAATGGGGAGCTCGAACCCGGCCGGGCGGCTGTCGGCGTCGGTCCGTGGCGCGCGGGTGCGGGGCGAGCGAACCGTCGCGGTCGCCACGCCCCGCACCCTCACCGCCGGAGGGGCCCGGCGGTCAGCTGCCGACGAGCATCTGCCAGGTCTGCGGTCCCACCTGGCCGTCCACGCCCAGGCCGTGCGCGGACTGGAAGGCCCGGGCGGCGCTGTCGGTGCCGGAGCCGAAGCTGCCGTCGACGGCGAGGCCGTAGCCGAACTTGTTCAGCTCCACCTGGGCGGCCCGGACGTCGTCGCCGCTGGAGCCCTGCTGGACCTGGACGATCAGTGCCGACCAGGTCTGCGGGCCTATCTGGCCGTCCACGCCCAGGCCGTGCGCGGACTGGAAGCTCTTGGTCGCGGCGAGGGTGGCCGGCCCGAACTGGCCGTCGGCGGTGATCGAGGCACCGTGGTAGCGCAGCAGGTACTGCGCGGCCAGCACATTGTTCCCGGTGTCGCCGTCGATGACATTCGGCCAGGGCGGCGCGACGGTGCCACCGCCCGAGGCACCGTTCCCGGTACCCACGAGCATCTGCCAGGTCTGCGGACCCACCTGGCCGTCCACGCCCAGGCCGTGCGCGGACTGGAAGGCCCGGGCGGCGCTGTCGGTGCCGGAGCCGAAGCTGCCGTCGACGGTGAGGTTGTAGCCGAACCGGTTCAGCTCCACCTGGGCGGCCCGGACGTCGTCGCCGCTGGAGCCCTGCTGGACCTGGACGATCAGTGCCGACCAGGTCTGCGGGCCTATCTGGCCGTCCACGCCCAGGCCGTGCGCGGACTGGAAGCTCTTGGTCGCGGCGAGGGTGGCCGCCCCGAACTGGCCGTCGGCGGTGATCGAGGCACCGTGGTAGCGCAGCAGATACTGCGCCGCCTGCACGCTGGGCCCCGTCATGCCGTCGGTGATGTTCGGCCAGGACGGCAGGATGACACCGGTACCGCCGCCGCCCGTGCCGCCCCACTGCCCGAAGTCGGCGGCCATCGCCTGGTCGAGGTCCGCGTCGTGCCCGGCGACCGTGATGTCGTTCTGGACCTGCCGCAACTGCGCGCGGCTGTCCCAGTTCCCGCCGGACCACGCGTACGTCTGCCAGCCCCAGGCGACCTTCCCGTTGTCGAAGAGTTCCTTGATCACGTGGTAGCCGCCGTAGGCACCGGTCCGGGACCGGCCGATCACCGAGGCGACACCGTCGAAGTAGGAGTTGAGCGCGGAGTACATCGAGGGCTGAAGGTCGAAGTCGACGCTGAAGTAGATCGGCCGCGACGACGGCATCCCGTTGGCCAGCGCTTGCCGCTGCGCCTCGGTGGCATGCCCGGCCCCCTGGGAGTAGGGGTCGGCGGGGACGCCGCTCTGCCAGGACTGCAGCCCGTCGGACTCCCAGTTGGAGACGATGCCCAGATCCGCGGCGGTCAGGGCCTGGGCCTCGGACAGGGTGAGGACCTTCGGGTTCGGCAGCCAGCTGAGGTATCGGCATACGAAGCCGTAGCCCGCCGCGGCGACCGAACCGGCGGTGAGCGACGCGTCGGAGTAGTCGATCCCGTAGCCGGTCGCCGCGGAAGCCGCGGACGCCGACTGGGCGAATCCGATGCCGGCCGCGGTGGCCAGCGCGGCGCCGCCGGCGAGGGTCAGCAGTCTGCGCCGGGACAATCGATGGCTGTGGTCAGGCAGGTTCATGACACGTTCCCATCATTGACGTCTGGTTGTGGTGAGCAACGCGGGAGCCGCTGGGCGACGCGGCATTCGAGCCCTGCCGGAGCCAACTGCCCAGCGCTTGGGCGGTGCCGGTCGGAAGCAGCGCTGCAGGTGATCTTTGGGCCCCGGTCCGGCCCGTGTCCACAGTGAGTCGGGATCTGGTGGGATTGCGGGACGGCACCGGCACTGACCTGCCGGGATCCGCAGCAGCGTGACGATTCGGCGGCACGGCTCTCGGCGCGGCCGCGGGGGCGCCGGTGCCGTGGAAGCAGCGGGAAGCAAGGTGCTCGCCGATGGCCCGGCCCCGCGGTCTGCCGTACGGCGAGAGCGGGCCGCCCCGTCGCCGAGTGGGGTACGGCGGTACGTTGTGCCGATGCCTGATTCCCTGCCACCCGGCGGCGCTGTCCTTGACGCTGACGAACTGACCGCCCGCTGGGCGGACCCCTGGCGGCCGGAACAGGTCGCGGCCCGCTTGGGTGGGGTGGGCGTGCCCTGGTGCGTTGCGGCCGGGTGGGCGCTGGACCTGTTCCGTGGCGGGCAGTCGCGGCCGCACGGTGATCTGGAGATCGCCATTCCCGCGGCCGGGTTCGCGGAGGTCCGGGACCGCTTCCCCGAGTACGCGTTTGACGCGGTCGGCTCAGGACGGGTGTGGGCGGGGGCGGGAGACGAGGTGCTCGCGGCGACGCACCAGACGTGGGTGCGGGATCCGGCGAGCGGTCAGTTCCTCTTCGACGTCTTCCGGGAACCGCACGAGGGCGGGACCTGGATCTGCCGGCGGGACGAGAGCCTGCGGCTGCCGTACGACGCGGTCATCGAACGGACCGCCGACGGCATCCCCTACCTGGTGCCGGAGTTGGTGCTGCTGTTCAAGGCGAAGGAGCCACGGCCCAAGGACCAAGCCGACTTCGACGGGGTCCTGCCCCTGCTGAGCCGGACACGGCGCGAAGCTCTCAACGGGTGGCTGACCGACCTGCATCCCGGACACTCCTGGCTGGCGAGGCCGGCCATGCAGTGACGAGACCGACTGCCCCGCGCTCGGCGGCCCGGTTGTGCCGTGTGCGAGACACGGTCAGCCGTCACATCTCCGATCGCCCTGCCCCGTCCTGGACGGTCACGGCAGAGGTGAAGTCCTCGGCGTCGTGCAGTTGTTGGCCTCCGAACTGGTCACCGACGCCTGCGCTCCGGCCGCAGGGCCAGGTCGAGCAGTCCCGGGAAGCGGGTCTCGAACTCCGCTCGCCGCAGGCGGTTGACCCGGCGCGGTCCCTCGTCCCGCTGTTCGACGAGACCGGCCGCCCGCAGCACGGAGAAGTGGTGGCTGAGGGCGGCCTTGCCGACGGGCACGTCGAAGCTGCCGCAGCTGCGGGACCACTCGGCGCTGGCGGCCAGCTCCCGGACGAGCGTGAGACGTACGGGGTCGGCGAGCGCGGCGAGCGCGGTGAGGACGGGCACCTCGTCGGGGTGGGTGTGCTCGGGGGCGGCCCGGTGGCTCGTGCCGGCCATGCCGTCCTCCTCGTCGCCGTGTTCCGCTTGCCGAGTGTTCGATGAAAACCATACACTCCCGAGTGTTCGATCCATGTTGAACACTCGCTGAGGGGTGTGTGCGGTGCGCGCGGTCGAGTTCCAGGAGTACGGCGGTCCTGAGGTCCTGAAGGCCGTGGAGGCGGCGGTCCCCGAGCCGGGCCCCGGCGAGGTGAGCATCGACGTGGCGTACACGGGCGTGAACTTCGCGGACCTCAAGGCACGTTCGGACGGCTACCGGGTGCCGGGCCTGCCGTTCCGTCCGGGGCTGGAGGTCTCGGGCCGCGTCAGGACCCTCGGCGCCGGCGTCACGGACCTCGCCGTCGGCCAGGAGGTGGCCGCGCTGACACAGGGCGGCGCCTACGCGGACGTGGTCGTGACGGAGGCGGCGACGGTCTTCCCGCTGCCGGCAGGGGCGGACCTGCGCACCGGAGCCACCCTCCCGTCCGTCCTGCCGACGGCATACGCCCTCGTCCACACCGTCGGACGCCTCCAGCCCGGCGAGACCGTCCTCGTGCAGGGTGCGGCGGGCGGGGTCGGCACGGCGGCCGGGCAACTGGCGAAGGCGGCGGGCGCGGCCGCGGTGTACGGCGTGGTGTCGAGCGCGGCGAAGGCGGCGTACGCACGGGACCACGGCTACGACGAGGTCTTCGTCGGCGACTTCGAGGAGCCGGTGCGGGAGGCGACCGGCGGCCGGGGCGTCGACCTGGCCCTCGACCCCGTCGGCGGCAGGACGCTGCGCGCGAGCCTGTCGTCCCTGGCCCGCTTCGGCCGCCTGGTCTCCTACGGCAACGCGAGCGGCGAACCGGCCTGGACGGCGGGCCAGGCGGAGCTGTACCCGCGGGGCCTGTCGGTCGCCGGTTTCTCCATCCTGACGCTCGCCCAGACGGCGCCGGACGTGCTGCGGGAGCTCTCCGCTCGGGCCTTCGCCAAGGCGGTGGACGGCACGGTGACCCTGCCGGTCACGGCCGAGTTCGCCCTGGAGGAGGCGGCGGAGGCACACCGCCTGATGGGCGCCCGGACGAGCACGGGGAAGCTCCTGCTGCGGGTCGCGGGCTAGCGGGCCAGCGGGCCGAGGAGCACCCGAACCGCCGACCGGGGACGGTGGTTCGGCCGCTGGGGCCTTCGGATGCTCCGCCGCTCGTCCTGGTGCACGCGCGGGGCGCGGATGCCGCCGACCGGGAGGCGGTTCTGCCCGCCCTCGCCCGGAGCCGGAGGGCGTATGCCCTCGATCTTCGCGGTCACGGCCGGAGCGGCTGGCCGGGGGACTGCTTCGACCTCGGCGGTCGGCGGAGCCGTTTGTGGTGGTGCCCCAATTGGCAACGTTGTCCCGGTCCGAGTGGGTCGCCGTCGTCGCCGGGGCCCTCGGTGTCCGTCCCGGCCTCCCTCGCGCCGCCGGTGCGTCCCACCCCGCGGCCCGGCACGTCCAGCGCCTCCGCCGGACCTGACCTGTCCCGCCGGGTGCCGATCACGTCGTCCCGTCGTCCGACCGCCGGCACGGCCGCCACGCCGAAGGCCGCCGCGGGCGCGGCCGGGCGGCCGGCCGGCACCACCATCCGGATCGGCACCTGGTCCGCGGGCGTGATCCGCGGCGGGCAGGACGAGGTGGACGCCTGCAAGGACGCCGTGCAGTGGGCGGGCCCCAATATCGGCACCGAGGCCGGCTACGAGATGCGGACCGTCGTGATCGTCGGTCACGACTACTGCGGGTTCGACTCGTTCGCCACCCTCCGCGTCGGCACCGAGGTCACCATCAGCACCCCACGCGGCACCTGGACGTACACGGTGTACGCCAACTACGTCACCCCGGGCCGCGGCGCCCCGGCCGCCGGGCTCTGCTGGGGCGACCTCACCTTGCAGTCGTGCGTGGGGCCGGACACGGGGTTCAGCTATCTGGTGCGGGACTGAACTCCTCAAGGCGCGCTCGGCCACACCAGCAGCATGTACGCCCCGCAGTACGCCGAGCCCGCGACGGCCGCCGTCAGGGCGAGCACGCGTACGCGTGTCGAGGCGCGGGCGAGGTGGCCGGCCACCGGGAGCAGGAGCGGGAAGCCGGGGAGGAGGAAGCGGGCGCGCGGGAAGTAGACGCCGCCGCTGGCCGCCACGATCAGCAGCAGGACCGCGCTGAAGACGAGGAGCGGGAGCGGTTGGCGGTCCGCCGCCGACAGCGCGAACAGGACGACGGAGGCCAGTATCGTCAGGCTCACCACGACGAGGAACAGCTCCGGGCGCGAGACCTGCCCGAACAGGTGCCGCAGCCAGCGCAGGGTCTCCGCGCCGCCGTCCAGTTCGTTGTGCCACATCCGCTGTACGGCGAAGTAGCCGTCCCAGCGGCCCAGTCTGACGCCCACCCAGCCGACGTACGCGCACCAGCCGAGGGGGGCCGTCAGGGCTGCCGTCAGGGCGCGGGGCGAGAAGCGGGTGCGGAGGGCGAGCAGCGCGGTGACCGTGACCGCGGCGGCCAGCGCGATGCCGGTCGGGCGGGTCAGCCCGGCGAGTACCGAGCCGGTGGCCGCGTACAGCCAGCGTTCGGTCAGTACCGCGTACAGCGTCCATGCGGCGAACGCCGTGAAGAGGGACTCGGTGTAGCCCATCCACTGGACGAGCCCGACCGGGTACGCCGCCCAAAGCACGGTGAGGAGGACGCCGACCCGGCGGCCGGCCAGCCGGTCGCCCACCGCGAACACCCCCCAGGCGGCGACCAGCGACGCCAGCCACGCGAGGGCGAGACCGGTGCTGGCCCGGGTGCCGGGGGTCAGGACCGCGACGGCCTTCACCAGGAGCGGGTACAGCGGGAAGAACGCCAGGTTGTTGTGGTCGTACGCGGTGCCGAGGACGTGGGCGTACCCGTGGTCCGCGATGCCCAGGTACCAGCGGGAGTCCCACTGCGTCGCCAGCATCGGCCACACGCCGTGGTGGCGCCGGTGCGCCCAGACGGCGAGGAACACCAGGCCGGTGAGCCGTACGGCGAGATACGCGGCGAGTGCGGGAGCCGCCCGGCGCAGCGCGTGCCGGGGGACGGCGGCCGCCGTGCGGTGGTGGGGTCGTCGGGTGCCCGGGATGTGCCCGCGGGGGGCGGTGTCGGGGGCGGTCGAGGACACGGCGGCGGCTCCAGTACGACGGCTGTTTCGGCGGGTGTTACCCGTTCACCGTTTCCCGGCCGCCGGGGCGCCGCGCGGAGCCCGCGTCAACTGCCGTCTGGAAATCACCCGATGGGGTGCTACGGACCCGTACATGGGGCAATGAAAAGGTTTAGTCCAGTTGGTATTCACCGCCCGCTGCCAGCCTCCGGGCCATGACGCCTCCCCTGAACACGCCCCGCATGGGCATCCCCGCCGAACTCGCCGACCGGCTCACCATGCCCGAGCGGCACGAGTACCTGCGGCATGCGCTGTCCCGGCGCGGTCTGCTGCGCTCCGGCGCCGTCGCCGCCGCGGCGGGCGCCGGGCTCGCCGCGGCCGGCGGTGCCGCCGGTGCCGCCACGCCCGATCTGATCACCCGCTCCGCCACCGAGGCCGTGGACGGCGCGTTCGTGGCGCCGTTCGGCAGACACCTGACCTACGGCGCCGACCCGCGCACCCAGATGCGGGTCTCGTGGCAGGTGCCGCTGCCCGTCCGCAACCCCTACCTGCGCGTCGGCCTCAGCCCGCTCGACCTCGGCCACCGCGTCCGCGCCGAGATCCGCGACCTGTTCACCCCGGCCGGGGTCGGCAAGAGCGCCGACATCGACCAGTACTACGTGCACGCGGCGCTGGACGGGCTGCGGCCGGGGACGACGTACTACTACGGCGTCGGGCACGACGGCTTCGACCCCGCCGGTCCGGGTGCCGCGCACAGTGTGTACTCCTTCACCACCGCCCCCGCCGACCGCGCCGTCCGGCCGTTCACCTTCACCGCGTTCGGAGACCAGAACCCGAGTTACACCTCCATCGGCCTCAACGCCCTGGTCCAGGCCCAGAACCCGGCCTTCCACCTGCACGCCGGCGACATCTGCTACGCCGAGGAGACCGGGCACGGGCTGCCCGCCGACAGCAGCAACTACGACGCCCGGCAGTGGGACCAGTTCCTCGCCCAGATCGAACCCCTGTCCAGTCGGGTGCCGTGGATGGTCGCGTTCGGCAACCACGACATGGAAGCCTGGTACTCGCCCAACGGGTACGGCGGCAACGAGGCCCGCTTCACCCTGCCGGGCAACGGGTTCGACCCGGCGAACGCGCCGGGCGTGTACTCCTTCGTGCACGGCAACGTCGGGGTCGTGTCGGTCGACGCCAACGACGTGTCGTACGAGATACCCGCCAACCTCGGCTACAGCGGTGGCAGGCAGGCCGCCTGGCTGGACAAGCGGCTCGGGGAGCTGCGCATGGACCCCGGTGTCGACTTCATCGTGGTCTTCCACCATCACTGCGCCTACTCGACGACCAGTTCGCACGCCTCGGAGGGCGGGGTGCGCGAGCAGTGGGTGCCGCTGTACGAGAAGCATCAGGTGGATCTCGTCGTCAACGGACACAACCACGTCTACGAGCGGACGGATCCGGTGGTGCGGGACCAGGCCGTGCGTGCGCTGCCGATCGGCGGTACGCACGAGCCGGTGCGCGGGGGTGTGGTGTACGTGACCGCGGGGGCGGGCGGCGAGAGCGTCTACAGCTTCCCCGTGGCCGACAGCTACGAGGGGCACGAGGACCAGGTCGGGGACGTGCCGACGTACTACACCGGGTCCGGCGGCAAGGTCACCGAGAACGTCGACTGGTCGCGGGTGCGGTACACGGGGTACTCGTTCATCCGCGTCGACGTGAAGCCGGCCGTGCACCGGGGCGGGACGGCCACGCTGACGGTGCGGGCACTGGCGGCCACGGGGGCCGAGGTGGACCGGTTCACGGTCGCGCGCAAGGCGGGCTGAGCGGGGTGCCGGCCGAGGGGCGCCCGCTGGGTGGGGCGTCCCTCGGTGGGGCGGCTGCGGGTCGGGGGCGCTTCGTCAGATGCCCGCTGCCGTCGACAGGTCCCGCTTGATCGCCGCGAGCAGTTCGGCGGCCCTCGCGCGGGCCGCGGGAAGGGCGGTGTGGTCGGCCACCGGGACCACTGCCTCCAGGTAGCACTTCAGTTTGGGCTCGGTGCCGCTGGGGCGGACGATGACGCGGGCGCCGGTGAGGGTGTAGCGCAGGCCGTCGGTGGGGGGCAGCTTGTCCGTACCCCGGGTCAGGTCCTCCGCCTTGGTGACGGGGAGGCCCGCGAGTTCGGTCGGGGGGTGCTCGCGGAGCGTCTGCATCGCCTGTGCGATGACGGAGAGATCCTCGACGCGGACCGAGAGCTGGTCGGTGGCGTGCAGGCCGTGCTCCACGGCGAGGTCGTCGAGCAGGTCGAGGAGGGTGCGGCCCTCCTCCTTGAGGACCGAGGCGAGTTCGGTGATCAGGAGGGCCGCGGTGATGCCGTCCTTGTCCCGGACGCCGTCGGGGTCGACGCAGTAGCCGAGGGCCTCCTCGTAGCCGTAGCGCAGGCCGTCGACGCGGGCGATCCACTTGAAGCCGGTGAGGGTCTCCTCGTAGGGCAGCCCGGCCTTCTCGGCGATACGGCCGAGGAGGGACGAGGAGACGATCGACTCGGCGAAGACGCCGGTGGCGCCGCGGCGGACCAGGTGGGCGGCGAGGAGGGAGCCGACCTCGTCGCCGCGGAGCATGCGCCACTCGCCGCCGTCCTTGACGGCCGCGGCGCAGCGGTCGGCGTCGGGGTCGTTGGCGATGATCAGGTCGGGGTCGGTCTCGCGGGCCTTCGCGAAGGCCAGGTCCATCGCGCCGGGCTCTTCCGGGTTGGGGAAGGCGACGGTCGGGAAGTCGGGGTCGGGGTCGGCCTGCTCGGTGACGAGGGCGGGGGTGGGGAAGCCGGCGCGGGCGAAGGCGGCGAGGAGGGTGTCCTTGCCGACGCCGTGCATGGCTGTGTAGACCGTGCGGGCGGTGCGGGGGGAGGTGGGGGACAGGACGGCGTCCGTACGGGCCAGGTAGGCCTCCAGGACCGTGTCGTCGAGGGTTTCCCAGCCGGTGTCGGGGCGGGGGACTTGGTGGAGGGTGGTGATCGCCTGGATTTCGGCGGCGATCTCCGCGTCTGCGGGCGGGACGATCTGGGAGCCGTCGCCGAGGTAGACCTTGTAGCCGTTGTCGCGGGGCGGGTTGTGGCTGGCGGTGACCTCCACGCCGGCGACCGCGCCCAGGTGCCGTATGGCGAATGCCAGGACGGGGGTGGGGAGGGGGCGGGGGAGTACGACGGCCTCGAGGCCGGCGCCGGTCATGACGGCGGCGGTGTCGCGGGCGAAGTCGGCGGACTTGTGGCGGGCGTCGTAGCCGACGACGACGGTGCCGGCGGTGTGGCCGTGGCTCTTCAGGTACGCGGCGAGGCCGGCGGCGGCTCGGATGACGACGGAGCGGTTCATGCGCATCGGGCCGGCGCCGAGTTCGCCGCGCAGGCCGGCGGTGCCGAACTGGAGGGTGCCGCTGAAGCGGGCCGACAGTTCGGTGAGGTCACCGGCGTCGATGAGCTTGGCGAGCTCGTCGCGGGTCTCCGGGTCGGGGTCCTCGGTCTGCCAGGCTCGGGCCCGGGCGATGAGATCGTCGTGCACGGTCGTCGTCCAACCTCTCGTGGTGTGCCTGCGGCGCCTGTGCTGCTTCGGTGGGGGTGCGCGTAGCGCCTACGGGTGGTGGTGAGTCGGGGCCGGGGCGGGGAGTCTCCGTCCTCGGACCGGCGGTGGACCATCTCGGGCGGTGCGGGGTGACGAACGCCGGCCGCTGCGGGCGGAAACTCCCCGCCCCGTCCCCTTCCCGCCGTGGGCGGTCAGCATCGCGTCCCGTCCCGTTCGTGGCATGGGTGACGACCGGTGTCCCGTTCAGGTCCTGTCGTGGGTGACTGCAGCGCCCCGCAAGGGGCGCGGGGAACTGCGCGATCGGCCGCGACGGGCCTGTCGACGCCGTCGGACCGCATGTGGCTACCCGGACGGCGTCCTTCAGAGCCTGCCCAGTACCTGCGCCAGCAGCTCGCCCATGCGTGCCGCCGAGTCCCGGCCCGCCTGGAGGACCTCCTCGTGGTTGAGGGGCTCGCCGGTCATGCCCGCGGCGAGGTTCGTCACCAGGGAGATGCCCAGCACCTCGGCGCCCGCCTCGCGCGCAGCGATCGCTTCGAGGACCGTCGACATGCCCACCAGGTCCGCGCCGATGACGCGGGCCATGCGGATCTCGGCCGGCGTCTCGTAGTGCGGGCCGGGGAACTGTGCGTAGACGCCCTCTTCGAGGCTGGGGTCGATCTCCTTGCACAGGGCGCGCAGGCGGGGGGAGTAGAGGTCGGTGAGGTCGACGAAGTTGGCGCCGATGATGGGGGAGGTCGCCGTCAGGTTGATGTGGTCGCTGATGAGGACCGGCTGTCCTGGACGCATGCCCTCGCGCAGGCCGCCGCAGCCGTTGGTGAGGACGATCGTCTTGCAGCCCGCGGCGACGGCGGTGCGGACGCCGTGGGCGACGGCGGCGACGCCCCGGCCCTCGTAGTAGTGCGTGCGGCCCAGGAAGACCAGCGCGCGCTTGTCACCGAAGGAGTACGAGCGGATCTTGCCGCCGTGCCCCTCCACGGCCGGCGGCGGGAAGCCGGGCAGCTCGGTGACCTGGAACTCGGCGTCGGGGGCGCCCAGGGCGTCGACGGCCGGAGCCCAGCCGGAGCCCATCACGAGGGCGACGTCGTGGGTCTCGGCGCCCGTGAGCTCGCGCAGGCGAGCGGCGGCCGCGTCGGCGGCGGCGTGGGGGTCGCCCTGGATGTCGTCCGGAAGAAGAGATGCGTTCACGCGCATGAGAGTAGCCGGTTTGTGCCTACGCGCGTAGATGACGGAGCTCATGGGATTGCGATCGTTGTCTTGTCGTTTCCGATGAAGGCTGTGACGCAGGTAACTTTGTGCCGACTGTGGGCGGTCTGTGCGGCTTGCGCGGAGCGGTCAGACGCCGGTGACGAAGATGTCCTTGTCGTTGAAGACCTCGACGACGAAGATCAGCAGCCGGCCCACGCTCACGGTGTACTCGATGAGGATGCTCTGCGTCAGCCGGATGGTCCGGTCGTCCCCTGTGGAGCTTATGGGCCGGGACAGCTCGGGGAACGGGTCCTGGGCGAGCATCATGATGCCCTTGTCGAACGCGGCGCGCTGCTGTTCGTCGAGCCGGTCCCTGGCTGCCGCCGCCTGCTCGGTGTAGTACACGGTGTAGGCATTCCTGCCGGTCATGGCGGCCTCCAGTTCCTCTGTCGGTTGGTCAAGTCTAGGGGCGGCTGCCCTCAGCAGGGCCGCTTGCGCAGCTCCATCACGTAATCGTGTGGTGCGCCGGCCGACTCCGCGGCGTCGGCGAT
Source organism: Streptomyces sp. NPDC054770 (assembly GCF_053611985.1). NCBI lineage: Bacteria > Bacillati > Actinomycetota > Actinomycetes > Kitasatosporales > Streptomycetaceae > Streptomyces > Streptomyces sp. NPDC054770. The sequence goes on along the minus strand of NZ_JBSHBL010000004.1, from coordinate 3,837 downwards.
CTCGCCCAGGTAGCGGGCGGAGGGCAGGCCGCCCTCGTAGCCGTCGAGGACGTAGAGCCAGGCGGTCTCCTCGCCCTCCAGGGTGTGCACCCGGACCCGGGCACGGCGGTAGATGCCCAGGGCGACGCCCTCCCAGCGGTCCATGGACTCCTCGTCCATCGGGGCGAGGTCGTAGAGGCCGACGAAGACCTGGGAGAGCGGGTCCTCGACGATCGTCGCCAGGGCGCCCTCCCAGCCCATCTGCTCGCCGCCGAAGGTCAGCCGCCATCCGTTCAGCCACCCGGTGGCGCGCAGGGGCGAGTGCGGGGCGCGGCGGGACATCAGCCGCGCGTCGAGATTGCCGGCGTACGCGGCGTAGAGCGACGACATGGGGAGAGGGTACGGCAGGCGTCCCGTGCGTCACTCACGTCCCCGGAGGCGCCGGGCGCGGCCCCCGGGCGATAGCACCTTGAAGCGTGCGGGACAATGGAGTACGTGACTCGGATCGTGATCATCGGTGGCGGACCCGGCGGCTATGAAGCGGCGCTGGTGGCCGCGCAGCTCGGCGCGGAGGTGACCGTCGTCGACTGCGACGGTCTGGGCGGAGCGTCGGTGCTGACCGACTGCGTGCCGTCGAAGACCCTTATCGCTACGGCCGAGGTCATGACGACCTTCGATTCGTCGTACGAGGAACTGGGGATCATCGTCGCCGACGACACCCCGCCGCTGGAGCAGGCGGCGCGGGTGGTGGGCGTCGATCTCGGGAAGGTCAACCGGCGTGTGAAGCGGCTTGCTCTTGCCCAGTCGCACGACATCACCGCGTCGGTGACGCGGGCCGGTGCGCGGGTCATGCGGGGGCGGGGCCGGCTGGAGGGCATGCAGGCCCTCGACGGGTCGCGGAAGGTCGTGGTCGCGGCCGCGGACGGGAGCGAGGAGACGCTTGTCGCGGACGCGGTGCTGATCGCGACCGGCGGGCATCCGCGTGAGGTGCCCGACGCCCAGCCGGACGGCGAGCGCATCCTGAACTGGACCCAGGTGTACGACCTCACCGAGCTGCCCGAGGAGCTCATCGTGGTCGGGTCGGGTGTCACCGGCGCCGAGTTCGCCGGCGCCTACCAGGCGCTCGGGTCGAGGGTCACGCTGGTGTCGTCGCGGGACCGCGTGCTGCCGGGCGAGGACCCGGACGCGGCCGCCGTCCTGGAGGACGTCTTCCGGCGCCGGGGCATGAACGTCATGGCGCGCTCGCGGGCCGCCGCCGCCAAGCGGGTCGGCGACCGGGTCGAGGTGACGCTCGCGGACGGGCGGGTCATCAGCGGTTCGCACTGCCTGATGGCCGTCGGCGCCATTCCGAACAGCGCGGGGCTGGGGCTGGAGGAGGCCGGGGTCAGGCTGCGCGACTCCGGGCACATCTGGACCGACAAGGTGTCGCGGACGACGGCCCCGGGGGTGTACGCCGCCGGTGACGTGACCGGTGTCTTCGCTCTCGCGTCGGTGGCCGCCATGCAGGGGCGGATCGCGATGTACCACTTCCTGGGCGACGCGGTGGCCCCGCTGAACCTGAAGACCGTCTCGTCGAACGTCTTCACCGATCCCGAGATCGCGACGGTGGGGTACACGCAGGCCGACGTGGACGCGGGCAAGATCGACGCCCGGGTGGTGAAGCTGCCGCTGCTGCGCAACCCGCGCGCGAAGATGCAGGGCATCCGGGACGGCTTCGTGAAGATGTTCTGCCGGCCGGGGACGGGGATCGTGGTGGGCGGTGTGGTCGTGTCGCCGCGGGCCTCGGAACTGATCCATCCGATCTCGATCGCCGTCGACAACAATCTGACGGTCGAACAGATCGCGAACGCATTCACCGTGTACCCGTCTCTTTCGGGGTCGATCGCCGAGGTGGCGCGGCAGCTGCACACCCGGAAGACCGGCAGCGAACTCTGACGGCCGGAACCGACTCCCCGCTGGTCACGGGGAGTTGTCGGTCATGCGTGCGGCATAGTCGGGCGGAGTAGGTCCTATACCACTTCTGACCCTGCTGTGCGAACAACTTCTGCTATTCGGCGCAAACTGCTGAAAGCAGACGGTCGTTGGGGTTACTGTCAGTTTCGTGTTCGCTGCAGAACGTCGCCAATTGATCCTCGAAATGGTGCGAGCGAACGGGGCCGTGTCGCTCCGTGAGCTCGCCCGCGTCGTCCAGACCTCCGAAGTGACCGTACGGCGGGACGTGCGCGCGCTGGAGGCAGAAGGACTCCTCGACCGCCGGCATGGCGGTGCGGTACTGCCGGGCGGTTTCACGCGGGAGTCCGGCTTTCCGCAGAAGTCTCATCTCGCGACCGCCGAGAAGACGGCCATCGCCGATCTCGCCGCGGGGCTCGTCGAAGAGGGCGAGGCCATCGTGGTCGGTGCGGGTACCACCACGCAGGAGCTCGCACGCCGCCTGGCGAGAGTGCCCGGCCTCACCGTCGTCACCAACTCGCTGCTGGTGGCACAGGCGTTGGCCCATGCCAACCGGGTCGAGGTCGTGATGACCGGCGGTACCCTGCGGGGCTCCAACTACGCGCTCGTCGGCTCCGGTGCGGAGCAGTCCCTCCAGGGGCTGCGCGTGTCGAAGGCCTTCCTGTCCGGGAGCGGCCTGACGGCCGAGCGGGGGCTGTCCACGTCCAACATGCTGTCGGCGTCCGTCGACCGGGCGCTGGTGCAGGCCGCCGCCGAGGTCGTCATCCTCGCCGACCACACCAAACTCGGTACGGACACGATGTTCCAGACCGTGCCGACCGATGTCATGACCAGGCTGGTCACCGACGAGCCGCCGGCCCACGACGACCGTGCGCTCACCGAGTTGCAGGCCCTGGCCGATCAGGGGGTGCAGATCGCCGTGGCCGGGGCGTCGGGAAACCCGGGGGGTGACCAGGTCCCGGCGCGCCAGCAGCATCAACAGCGTCGGGACGTCGCCCTGCCGGGGCCGCGGCGGAGTCAGGGGCCGGGGGCGTCGGGGTTGCGGTCGGCGTCGATGCTTCAGGGGGAGCCGCCGACGGGGGCTGAACGGGGGCGGGTTGCTGATATGCGGCGGCGGTAAGGGTGCCCAGTCGCCGTAGGGGTGGGGGTCGTGGGCGGGTGCGGGGCCGTTGTGGCTGGTCGCGCAGTTCCTCGCGCCCCTAGGTGAGTCCGCGCAACGTCAGCTCCAGCAATCTGTCTGCCAGATCCGGGTCCCCGGGTGACTCCTCACTTGCCAGGGCGATGGCGTGGGTGAGTTGGAGGAGGTCGGTGATCTGGACGTCGGGCCGTACTGTTCCTGCCTCCTGAGCTCGGGTCAGCAGGGCCGTGCCCGCCTCCCGCATCGGGGTGCCGCAGCGGGACAGGGCCGAGGGCGGTGAGGCCGACATCAGGGCCCGCGACAGGCCCCGGTATGCCGCCGCATGAGTGACCACCTCGTGGAGCCAGGTCAACAGGGCCCGGCACGGGTCGGGGGCCGTCTGCAACTCGTCAGCCTTGGCCAGGAGTTCACTCACCGCGTCCTCGAAGACCGCGCTCATCAGGGCGTGCCGGTTGGGGAAGTGGCGGTAGAGGGTGCCGATGCCCACGCCCGCCCGGCGGGCCACGTCCTCCAGCGAGGCGTCCGTGCCGTGCTCGGCGAAGACGGTGCGGGCCTCGGCGAGCAGCCGGTCGTGGTTGCGGCGGGCGTCGGCGCGCATGGGGCGTTCCATGTTCCAGAAAGTCGGGTGCCCGGCGAACGGGTGACGTTCGCCGGGCGGTGTGGTTCGGGGTGTCGTCAGTCCTTGATCTCGCAGATGACGGCGCCGGAGGTGAGGGAGGCGCCGACCTCGGCGGCGAGGCCCTTGACGGTGCCGGTCTTGTGGGCGTTGA